>SKFU01000058.1 GCA_007117835.1 Candidatus Izemoplasma sp.
AAGGGCATGAGGCGTTGTTTCGATCATCTGAGTTACTCAATGCTTGCATCACTTGAAAACCAGATAACCCAAGTTTTGTGATGGTCGCTTCACTACCACCACTTACCACGACGTCTAAGTAACCATCTCTTATGGCTCTAAAACCATCGCCAATGCTGTTTGTTGCACTCGCACATGCTGTCACGCTAGATATTGCTGCGCCTTTGAACCCATATTTTATTGCAATTTGACCGGCAGCGATGTTGATGATGGCCATTGGAATAAAAAACGGAGAAATTCGATGATATCCTTTTTCAATCGCTTTTTCATTTTCTTTGGCAATAGTGGATAACCCACCAATGCCACTTGAAAAATAGACACCAATGCGTGTTTTATCGATGGTGTCTAAAGGCAATTGTGAATCGGTGATGGCTTCATCACTCGCAATCATCGCAAGTTGTGTGAAACGATCCATTCGACGGTATTGTTTTTTGCCAAAATAGGCTGGGATATCTATGTTTTTAACTTCACCAGCAATCTTAACTTGAATATCATCGGTATCTATTTGGGTAATTAAATCAATCCCATTATGACCTTCTTTTGCAGCATTCCAGCTTGTTTGCAATGAGTTTCCTAATGGATTAATTGTACCTAATCCTGTGACAACAACACGCGCTTTCATTAAATCATACCTCCATTCACACTAATAATCTGTCCGGTAATATAGTTTGCTTCCTCACTGGCTAGAAATAAAACAGTATTGGCGACATCCATCGATTGACCTAAACGCGCAAGGGGAATTTGTTCTAAGTAAGCTTCCTTAACTGTATCCGGTAGTTGTTCAGTCATTTCTGTTTCGATAAAACCGGGCGCAACTGCGTTGACAGTAACTTGCTTTTTGCCAAATTCTTTAGCCAATGATTTGGTTAAGCCAATGATGCCTGCTTTTGATGCAACATAGTTTGATTGACCAGGATTACCAACAATACCTACCACACTGGATATGTTAATTATTCGTCCTGATTTTTGTTTTAGCATGGTGCGTGAACTATGCTTAATCATGTTCCAGGTGCCTTTAAGGTTAACGTTAATCACTGCATCAAAATCATGTTCAGTCATACGTAAAATGAGTTGATCTTTTGTGATTCCGGAGTTGTTGATTAGTATATCAATCCGGCCATAAAGTTTTATTGTTTGATCAACCAAAAACTTTGCTTGATCAAACGCAGAGACATCGGCTTTTATGGCAATGGCTTTTCCTCCAGAGTCTTCAATTTGCTTCACAGTTTGGTGTGCTGCTTCATGGTTTGAGTTATAGTTAACAACCACTTGTGCTCCCTTGTTTCCAAAGGCAATAGCGATGGCTTGACCAATACCTCTTGAAGCGCCTGTAACAATGACTGTTTTGCCTTTAAATTGCATGGATTACACCCCTTATTTGATTCACGGTATTTTGAAAGGTTTCAACATCTTCTATATGCATTACCTGCACAGAACCATTGATTTTTTGGATGAGTCTTTTCAATGTATCTTTGGGACCGATTTCAATGAAGGTGTCAATCCCTTCATCAATCATTTTTTGAATCATTGGTGCAAACAAAACTGTTTGTGTCATTTGTTCAATCATAATCTCTTTGATGTTACTGCAGGCACGACTGGCCGTTGTGTTTAAATATAATGCTTTATTTGGGAAGATAAAGGTAATGTTTTGCAAATAGGCTTTGAACTGCGTTTGCGCTGTTTGCATAAGTGGTGTGTGAAACGCACCTGCAGTAAAGAGTGGCATTGCGCGTTTTATATTAAAGTTTTTGTAGTTCTTAAGTGCAGCGTCACACGCACTTATTGTGCCACCAACGACAATTTGATTGGGACCATTGTAATTGGCGATATACAAATCATCAATCGTTTCTACAAGGTTTTTAACTGCACTATAATCACCAATCATTGCGAGCATTTGCCCTTTGATTTGATTGGCACATTCGGCCATAAACTCGGCGCGGTGCATTAATATTTTCAAGCCTGTTTCAAAATCAACCACATTGGCATCATATAAAGCACTGTATTCTCCTAATGATAACCCACAACTAGCGTCTGAGGTAATGCCTTCGGTTTTTAACAGTTTCGTTATGGCGGTGGAAAGTGTAAAAATAGCGGGTTGTGCATAATCGGTTTGTTTTAATAATCGTTCGTCAGTAAACATAACATTTGTCAAATCGCTACCATGTATTTTTGATGCGGCATCGAAATGTGATCGCACGATGTCATAGTGAGTGTACAAATCTTTTCCCATGCCTGCATACTGTGCGCCTTGTCCAGAAAACACAAAAGCTATTTTCATGGGTGTAATGCCTTATAAAAATGACTTTTTAAAAACATATCATCGAGTATTTCTTTGACTGGACGGATCTGTTTAATTAACCCTGCGATTTGACCGGCCATAAACGAGCCTGTATCTATATCACCATCAAAAACGGCACGACTAAGCGATCCTAATGTTAATCGCTCAAGTTCAATTAAGTCGACACCTTGCCGTGAAAGTTCGATATAACTTCTGGCCATTTTATTTTTTAGTACGCGCACAGGTGCTTTAGTTTCACGACCAGTAACAATGGTCTCGGTGTCTTTTGCATTGATAACTTTAAGCTTATAATTATGATGAATGGGACATTCCTCACTGGCTAGCATTACAGTCCCAACTTGAACGCCTTTAGCTCCCAAAGCGAAGGCTGCATCAACACCACGATAGTCAGCGATACCACCAGCGGCAATGACAGGCACGTTAACGGCATCAACAATTTGGGGAACTAAGGTGAATGTGGTGAGTTCTCCGATATGTCCACCGGCTTCTGTGCCTTCAGCAATGACAGCATCGGCACCACTTCTAACGACGCGTTTTGCCAGTGCAACACTGGCCACCACTGGCACCACGATGATGCCGGCTTTTTTCCATTTTTCCATATAGATACCAGGATTACCAGCGCCAGTAGTCACAACCTTGATGCCTTCTTCAATCACCAAATCACTTAAGTCCTCAGCATGTGGACTCATTAACATTATATTGACACCGAATGGTTTACTTGTTAGGGCTTTGGTTTTGCGAATTTCTTCTTTTACCCGAGCACGGTCCCAACCACCACTAGCCAGTAATCCTAAGCCACCTGCGTTTGAAACCGCGGCGCACAACTGATGTGTCGCAATATTTGCCATACCACCTTGAATGATTGGGTACTTTGTATTGAATAATTCACTAACATCTGTCATAATTCATCCTCCTATAACTCAATTAGAGCACCACCCCATGTAAGCCCAGCACCAAAGGCAACAGTGATGAAAACATCATTTTTCTTTAACGCCCCTGTTTTGATCGCTTCATCAATAGCCAATGGTACGCTGGCTGCGGATGTATTGCCATAGCGGTCAATGTTAACATACATTTTTTCGAGTGGAAATTTAAGTATTTTTGCAGCATAATCGATGATTCTTCGGTTGGCTTGATGGGCGACAATGAGTGAGAGTTCATTGAGTGTCATGTTTTCATTTTCAAGCAGCTTAATGACTGTTTTAGGTAAAACTTTCGTGGCAAATTTAAATACTTCAGTCCCTTGCATTTGGATGAAGGGGCGGGGTTGTGTTGGGGTACTATAATTGACTTTTAATGGGTATCCTTCCATGCTTAATAGGCCTTCATAATCCCCTTTTGAATAGGTAACAATTGAACGTATTTTGCGTTTATCACTTGCCTTTATAATCATTGCTCCAGCCGCATCCGCAAACAAAATACAGGTGTTTCTGTCTTTAAAATCAGTGTATTTTGATAGTGTTTCCGCGCCGATGATTAAGGCAGTTTGATAGGCCCCACTTTGAATCATTTTATCAGCGACATTCAATGCGTATACAAAGCCACTGCAAGCGGCATTAATATCAAATGCTGTAATTTCATTCAGCTTGAGTCGGTGTTGCAACATTTGACTCACGGCTGGGAAAGGCGCATCTGGTGTCACAGTAGCGACAATGAGCAGATCAATCATATCCGGTTGGATTTGTGCATCTTCCATCGCATTCAATGCGGCTTTGTATGCTAAGTCACTCGTATTTTCAAGCTCTGTCATGTGTCTTTTAACAATGCCTGTTCGTGATTGTATCCAAGCATCTGATGTGTCTACGACTTGTTCTAAATCAGTGTTTGTTACGACTTTTTTGGGAACGTAAGAACCCGTACCGACAATTTCAGTGTAAATCACTTTATGACCCCCTTTAAGTTGTCATAATTGAAACGTTGAAAAAAGCCTATATTTCTATATTTGGTGTAGCGTTCTGTTCTAATTTCATAATTACTTCTTTGGTGATATTGCTGTAAAAAGTCTGTGATTAGTGATTGAACTGACGCGTAAACAAACGCCGGGTCTTGATGCGCACCACCGAGCGGTTCTTTAATAATCCCCTCAATAACGCCCATTTCTTTTAAATCATAACTGGTGAGTTTCATCACTTCTGCGGCTTCTTTTGCTCTATTGGCATCTTTCCATAAAATACTGGCATAGCCTTCTGGTGACAAAATCGAGTAAATACTGTTTTCAAGCATGAATACTTGATTTCCCATGCCAATGGCTAAAGCACCACCAGAACCACCTTCACCGATGATAATGGTTAAAATAGGCACACCAATATCACTCATCGTGTATAAATTTCTAGCAATCGCTTCGCCTTGACCGCGTGCTTCTGCACCCAAACCAGGATATGCGCCTGGTGTATCAATAAATGTGATTATCGGTCGGTTGAATGTTTCAGCCTGTTTCATTAAACGAAGTGCTTTGCGATAGCCTTCTGGGTGAGGCATGCCAAAATTGTACATAATGTTTTCTTCGGTGGTTCTTCCTTTTCGATGACCGATGACAGTAATTGGTACATCATTAAACATCGCGATTCCACCGATGATTGCTGGGTCATCTTGATAATAACGATCGCCATGCAGTTCAATAAACTCATCAAACACATGGTCGATATAATCTTTGGTTGAGGGTCTTGATGGATGACGTGCAAGCAGCACACGATCCCAACCATTCAGTGACGACATGGCTTTTTTCTTGTAGTTTTCAATGGTCGCTAAAATCGTTTCATTCGCTTCTTGGTCATCAAGATTTTTAAGTTGTGCTTCTAAAGATTTGAGTTTCTTTTCTTTTTGTAGAATATCCATTATACCCCACCTTTTGTATGCATTCTAAGCAGTTGATTGAGTGTGCTCTTTAATGCATGGCGATGGACAACACAATCGACCATACCTTTATCCCTTAAAAATTCAGCACGTTGAAACCCTTCTGGCAGTTTTTCTTTAATTGTTTGTTCAATAACACGTGGTCCAGCAAAACCAACAAGTGCTTTAGGCTCTGCGATTATAATGTCACCGAGCATCGCAAAAGATGCGGTCACACCACCCGTCGTCGGATGCGTTAACACACTAATATATGGCAAGGTTTGTGCGTGCATTTTTTTGATTGCACTACTTGTTTTCGCCATTTGCATAAGACTAAAAATGCCTTCTTGCATGCGTGCACCACCTGAGGCGGTGAAAATAATTAATGGCAACCGTTTGTAAAGTGCATATTCAATGCTTTTGGTGATTTTTTCACCCACTACACTGCCCATACTCCCCATCATGAAGTAGCTGTCCATAACACCGATGATACATGGCTGACTCCCAATTTCACCATAGCCATAGATGTAGGCTTCATCAAGTTTGGTTTGATCTTTATAATTTTTTATTTTTTGTTCATAGCCGTCTTGAAACAGTGGGTTTAACGTGATATAGCCCAAGCCTTTTTCGACAAACGTGTGTTTATCGACTGTCATTAGAATGCGATCGACTGCGCGCAGTCGAATATGGTTTTGACAGGTTGGACATACCATTTCATTTTTCATCATGTCTTTAAGTTGAAAGTTTGACTGACATTCTGGGCACTTTTCGTAAAGTCCTTTAGGTACGTCGGCAATCTTATGTGGTGTTAAGGGCTTTGTATTGTTTTCTATGCGTGTTTTCTTTAATCTTTTTTTACGGTCAAAGGCAGCTTTTAGTAGTTCACGTTTCATAAGTTAATAACCTTTGAAGGTGGCGTTTAATAAATCCTGTGTCAATATCACCTTTTACATAAGCTTCATTCATCAAAATCATCATTAAGAATGATTGGTTTGTTTGAACTCCTTCGATAACCAATTCTTCCAATGAAGCACGCATTTTATTAATCGCTTCCATACGGTTTTCACCATGGACAATAAGTTTGCCTATCATTGAATCATAGTAGGGTGGGATTTCATAATCTGTGTAGGCCATTGAATCAAAACGAATACCCAACCCTTGTGGGATATGAAGCATATCAATGCAGCCTGGACTCGGTCTAAAGTCATGCTGTGGGTCTTCTGCATTGATACGAACTTCAATCGCATGCCCGCGGGTTGTGATGTCAGATTGCTTTTGTGAAAGTTTGTGCCCTGCAGTAATACGCAATTGTTCTTTAACAATATCGATTCCGGTAATCATTTCTGTGACTGGATGTTCAACTTGAATTCTCGTGTTCATTTCAATAAAATAAAATTGATCGTTATCAACCACAAATTCAATGGTTCCAGCATTCACGTATTTTACGTGATGTGCAGCTTTAATCGCTGCATCAGTCATTTGTTTTACCAGTGTCTCATTTAATTGTGAGGGGGCTTCTTCGATGACTTTTTGGTTTCTTCTTTGAATACTGCAATCACGTTCACCCAAATGCAGTACATTGCCATAACGATCTGCGATGATTTGTACCTCAATGTGTTTTGTGTTTTCAATATACTTTTCAATGTAAACACCATCGTGAGAAAATGCGTTTTTCGCTTCTTGTTTAGCAGCGTAATACATTTTCTCAAAATCTTTCTTATCGGTTACAATGCGCATCCCACGACCACCACCACCCGCACTTGCTTTGATTAAAACAGGCAGTTTTAGTGTTTCAATCAATTGTTTGCCTTCGTCAAGAGTCACCTCGCCAACACTCCCAGGAACAACAGGCACACCGGCTAGACGCATTTGTTTTTTGGCTTCGGATTTATCACCCATCATTTCGATGGTTTCTGCGGATGGGCCGATAAACTGAATATTGCAATCAGCACACAAACGTGCAAATCGTGCATCTTCACTTAAAAAGCCAAAGCCAGGATGAATGGCTTCGGCGCCTGTGTTAATCGCTGCAGAAATAATGTTTTCCATGTTTAAATAAGATTCATTAACGGTTTCTTTGCCAATACAAACAGCGTCGTCGGCTAACTGCACATGTAAACTGTCTTTATCGGCAGTACTATATACGGCGACAGTTTCAATACCCATTTGCTTACATGCACGAATAATCCTTACAGCTATCTCACCACGATTAGCAATTAGTACACGGTGTAACATCAGTCAATCTCCATGACGCATTGATCATACATCACCATGTCGGCGGATTTAACGTGGATGACTTTGACGATACCATCTTTAGGTGATGCGATTTCATTCATGACTTTCATGGCTTCAATAATACACAGTGTATCACCTTTTTTTACGGATTGACCAGCACGTACAAACGCTGGTTGATCTGGTCCAGGTGTATCATAATATGTCCCAACAAGTGGTGCCGTGACGCAAGTATACTGATTTATTTCATCACTATTTTCAGTGTTTTCAAGTGTATCTTGTGACAGGTTAATGTTTGAATTGACCGTTGTCGATTGGTTTGATAATACTGTTTTTTCAAGCTCGACAGATACACCATCACGGTCTAGTTTCATTCGTGATAATGATGATGATTCAAACAGTTTTATTATTGTTTTCAATTCTCTGTTTGTCATATTCAACCTCCGACAAAACAAGGAAATATTTTTACCTTATTTTAGTTTCTCAATATATTGGATAACATCAGACACAGTTTTTAATGACTGTGCTTCAGAATCGCTAACTTCGATATCGAATGCATCTTCTAATGCCATAATTAGCTCAACAACATCTAATGAGTCAGCACCTAAGTCATTAATGATATGCGATGTTAAGGTGATGTCGTTTGCCTCAACACCAAGTTCTTCTACGATAATTGCTTTAACTTGTTCAAACATATCTCTACCTCCTTTAAAAAACATTATAACGAGATAAAAGGTGAATGTCAATCTCTTTTGAACTTCAAAATATTTGAAATTAAAACATTTTGTTTAGTGTACTAACTATTATTTTTTTTAGATGATCTTTTCTTTGCTAATTATTTGTAAAGTCAAATAAAAAATGAAATATTATAGACGTTAATCTAGTTATATTTCATTTTCATCTAATATCCTATATAATTAGTTTATACACTAACTTTAATGACGTTAAGATTTAGTTGTAAATAAACTTAATCGATTCACACGGAACTTTTATGATTTCTTCTTGATTATAGATTGTGCACTCAAACTGTGGATTGATGTCTTTAAAACAGTATTGATTTGACTCAAACAACACTGTGTCTTGGTTTAATCGTAGGCTTTTGTAAAACAGTTGAAACAAAGCACTACTGTTTACTAAGGTATTAAAATACTGGATAAAATATTCTAGTACTTGATTTTGGTCAATTGGGTTTTTCGTGGTTTGTATCATGCTAGTGGCATTGACGTTATGGGTTTCTGGATTGGTTTCATTCACGTTAAGACCGACACCGACTATGACTGATGCTTTGTCATTTAAATGACTGACTTCAATCAGTATTCCAGCAATTTTTTTATTGTTGACGATGATGTCATTGGGTAGTTTTATCGATGCATTAATATGATATTTTTTTAAGGTTTTTATTAAGCTGAGTGTGGTTGCCATGAGTAACTGATATGGCATTTTTTCTCTTTCTTTTAAGTAAAAACTGAAGGTTAAATTTTTGTCTTGTTCTGTGTGCCATATTTTGCCATTTCTGCCATAGCCTTCGGTTTGCTTTATTGCACGCAACAATAACCCCGATTCTAATTGATCGCGGTTTTTTTTAAGCGCTGTTGATGTCGATGGCACTGTATCTACTGTTTGTATTTTAATGATTTTCATAATCTCACCTGGTTCAAGGATAAGAGATTTAATGGATTATGTCAATTGTTCAGTAAATATGATTGCATTGGTATCACACATAAAAACTGCACCCTTTGGTTAATCCAGTTAAAGGGTGCAGTGCATTGGTATTAAGTGTATGCCTAGTTTGTTCTAGTTGTCTTTTGAATCCTCAGCGTCACCTTTTTGCTTGATTGCTTCTACTTCAACATCTTCTTCAACTTCATCTGTTGTTTCTTCTTCATCGTAATGTGGGTAAGAGACATTTACAATCATTTGGTCTGCATTGTTTAGTATTTTGAATCCTGACGGTAACTCAATGTCTTTAATGTGTAATGTGTCATTGCCTTCTAATTCAGAAACATTTAATTCAAAATTAGAGATACCTTGAGATACTGGGAACTCTGTTTCTACTGAACTCACTAATTGTTGAACGACAAGACCTTTTTTCTCGACAATGTCTTTGCCAATCAAATACAGTGGGATTTGTGCAGTAATGGTATCTGTTACGCTTACTTTTTGTAAGTCAAAATGCAAAAAGTTAAGCTGGTTGATTGGATCAACTTGAATCGCTTTAAAATAAACTGTGTGGTTTTTACCACCCAACTTTATTTTAAAACTCATACTTTTCCCATATTGGCGGTACGTTTTCAGAAATTCTTTGTAGTCAACTTGGACGGGTGTTGATTCCATTTTTTTACCGTATATGACCCCTGGTACTTTACGGTCATTACGTATGACTGCAAGTTTCTCAGTCCTTTTTTCACATAACATAATGTTCACTCCTCTTGTGATATTAAAATACCATATTAGTTTAACATAGTGATGGGTGTTTGTCTATTTTTTTGGTATATTTGCTGTGATAGAACGATAATATCTTTCTCGTTCTAAGATGGGAATTCCTGCTGTGAATTGTCCTGGTTCTGTGGTTTCTAGTGTTTCACCGAGTACGGCAAACTTTGAATCGATGTTATCGATATAATGTAGTGCTAATGCTTCTGGGATGTTTGGTTTTTTTGGTGAACCGAAATTGCCGTAATAATGATGTGATAAAACCATGTGTTCTAAGAGAAGTCGCGCTTCTGATTCGTAAAGATTCAGTTGAATTGCGGTATCTCTAATGGCTTGTGCTCCCATTGTAATATGACCAATGAGTTTTCCTTCTTTTGTATATTCTGGTGCAAAAGGATTGGATAACTCTTCGATTTTAAACAAATCATGTAAAATAATGCCTGCACTGAGTAAGTCTTTATTTAAGTAGGTATAGACGTTAAGAAATCCATCCATAAGTGCTAACATCGTGGTCGTATGATGGGCAATACCACCAATGTATGCGTGATGAAACTTAGTTGCCGCAGGATACAAGTAAAAATCACTTTTATGGGCATTGTATAAGGTTTGCGTGATTTGTTTGATTGCTGGGTTTTTAATGGCATCAATCGCTGATTCAATTTTATGAATCATGGATTCGCAGTCAACTGGTGAGGTTTTGTAAAACAAACCATACGCTTTATAGCGGGTTTGTACATCAAGTGATGGATCATCAACATCAAGATGATGATGCACTAAGTGCTGGTCACGTTCTTTAAAGACGATTGGTTCAATGTCGAATTGATAGATTTTGTCGTTTTGAATCGGGATTGATTCATCAATCCTTAAGGTTAAACGTTGCTGATCAGGCAAAATGACACTAATCGTGTTTGTGTCGTATGTTGTGACATTGTATGTATCGACAATCGCCCAAACTTTAGCCATGTTAATCTTCCTCTCTTTGGCTGATAAATACCAGTGTTGAAACCATATTCAGTGAAACACCTTCTGTTAAGCCTTCATAGGCGTGTTCTGAGTCATAAACGACCTCAAATGGGTGTTCAAAGCGAATGGTTTCTTGGGTGGTATTGTTTTTAAATATGACAATAATATGATGTTTTTCATCCACTAACTCATACAAACATGTGCCGTTTTCTGTGAACCGAACGTGGGTATGTTCTTGAATTTTAGATGCGTTGGTTAAGCGAAACAATTGATACGTTTTTCTAAGCTGAATCAGTTGTTTAAAATCCAATATGTCTTGCCAGTGCTTATCGACGTTTTGCCACTCAATTTGATTAATTAAATCGCTGCTTTTGTATGAATTTTCTTCGCCTTTTTTACTTCGATAAAACTCCTGACCCGCATGAATGAAAGGCACACCTTGACTGAGCAAGATAATGCTTGTCGCTAATTTTTGGTGTTTGATTATCAAATCTTGGTTCATACCCTTTAACGCCATACTGGCTTTGTCATAAAACGTGTGATTGTCATGACATTCGACGTAATTGATTGACTGGGATGGGTAACGGAAAAGACGTTGGGAGTAACATGAGCCTTGAATAATTGAGCGCACGGTATTTAACTCTGTGATTTGACCTAAGGCATAGCCTTTGTCTTTAACATTAAAGGTGGCGCCTTTAATATGTTCTCTGGTGGTGTCATTAAAATGGCCAATGTTGTAAAGCACTTCTCTGTTATACATATGTGCCATGGTTTTATCTGTTTTTGAGCCAATCATTTGCCAGCCTTCACCATAAACAATAATATCTCGACGATACAGTTCAAGTTTTTGGCGAAGCATGTTCATTGTTTTAACATCAATAAGTCCCATTAAATCAAATCTAAACCCGTCAATCTTAAAGTGTTTTGTCCAATAAAGTACTGAGTCAACAATGAACTTACGCATCATTTTTCGTTCAGTAGCAATGTCATTGCCACAGCCTGATGCATTGGTTAAAATACCTTGAGCGTCAACCCGAAACGCGTACCCTGGAATAATCTTATCAAAAGGGAATGTGAGTTCATCATAAACATGATTATAAACCACATCCATAATAACACGTAGCCCATTTTTATGGCATTTATCAATCAAACGCTTCAGTTCATTGATACGCTTATATGGATCATCTGAATCGCTGGCATAACTGCCTTCAGGAACATTGTATTGACTGGGATTATATCCCCAATTATATGCTTTTTCGGGTTGTGTTTCATCCACACCTTCAAAATCAAAAATCGGCAATAATTGGATATGGGTGACATCGAGTTGCTTTAAGTAATCAAATCCCGCTGGATTGTTTTTCTCTGTTTTAAGTGCTTTTTCGACAAACCCTAGATATTGTCTAGGATATGTGGACTGAAGCATTGGGTCACTGGTGAGGTCACGAACACTAACCTCATAGATGACTGCATCGGTTGGCTTGCCAGAAAAAGGTGGTCTTTGATGTTTGCGTTTGTATAGTTTTTGTGGGTTAATAACATAACTGTAAGTCCCATTTGCGGTTGAGCTTCTGGCGTAAGGATCAACAAAGCAATGTTCATAACCGTTGACATATGAAATGAAACGATATCGGTAGCCTTCATAATTACCCTCAAGCGTGGTTTCCCAGATGCCTTGATTAATATATTCAAGTGGGTGAACTGTGACTGTACCAGATTTTGATGTTAATTCGACTTTGATGTATTTGGCAACTGGTGTCCACAGTTTGAATGTGGTTTCATTTTTTTTATAACTGTGTCCTAAATCATCGCCATCATAATAGTAAATATCGTCAAACAGTTCAGTGCGCACAATTTTTCCGGTGTATAACTCAGTTTTTTCGCCCATATCGTCATTAATATAATAAGTTGTGTTGAGTAATACATACCCATCAAAGCGAAGCACATATTTACACTCATCACCCAAATGCGTTTTGTGAATGGTTTCTAGTTTTATCACTTCGTCGTTGCCGTGTGCTTCAAAAGAGCGCACATTGCCTTGGCGGTAAGTGTGCGGTACAATCACGGTTATTTCATGAAAATCTTCCAAATAAGCATAATATTTTGGCATGTTACAGCCCGCTTTCTAAACGCTGTAATACTTCTTGCGCATATTTTTTAAGTGATTCATAGTCATTATCAACTTGTTTTAATAAAACGGCTTCAATCAGGTAATCGATGAGTGCCCCAATGTGGCGTTTATTGGTGATTTTAAACTGTTTTATGATGTGTTCTCCCTTAAAGGCCAAGTCACACACATGATGAATCGGCATCGACTGATGCAATGATTTGATTAACGCTGTTTGGTCTTCAAGACCGTATATTTGATTTAACTGGTTGGCATAAGTCACCATGGATAGACCGAAATTAAACAGTTGAAAAACATCAAATGGTGAGTCTTTAGATTGAAGGTGTAGTTTGGTGATTGTTTTTATTGAATGGATTGTTTTGTTGGGGAGTTTCCAAAGTTTTGCATCGTACCCGCTTTCTAAAAACAAAACAGTCCATGCCAGCAACTCATCAAACAAAGCGGTGGTTTCATAGAGTTTATTAAACCCCGCATTTAGATCAAATAGGGCGCGATGAAAATCAGTGTCAATCATGGCTTGTATGGCTTTTTTCTTGTGTGGCATTTCAAAAAGCATTGAAAGCTCGTTTTGGATGCGTTCTATCGATACATTACGAATTAGAGCACCCACTTGAATAATTGCTTCAATTGTTTTTTCTTCAATCTGAAATCCGAGTTTTGCAGAAAACCTAAAAGCTCTCAGTAATCGTAGACTGTCTTCTTCAAAGCGTGCTTTAGGATCACCTATCGTACGAATGCGTTGATTGTTTAAATCATCCAGCCCATGGTGATGGTCAAATATTTGACCATTTTTATCCATCACCAATTGGTTTATCGTAAAATCACGACGTGATAAATCATCCTTTAAATAAGTGCTGTATTTAACCGTGTCTGGATGACGATTGTCTTGATAATTATCTTCTGTACGGTACGTTGTAACTTCAAACGTGTATCCTTCTTCTATGACAGTAACTGTGCCATATTTCAACCCTGTAGGAATCACTTTGTCAAACAGTGATTGAATCGCTTCAGGTCGTGCATTTGTGGCAATGTCGATATCGGTACTTTCTATTTTTAAGATGAAGTCTCTGACGAACCCACCGACAAAAAACGCTTCGTAAGAGGCGTCATTAATACGTTTTAGAACTTTGAGTCCTATTTGGTGTGGTTTTGTCATATAATCACCGTTAGCATTATACACCATATCGTGCCTTATTTCTATATTATAGAGTTTTTTTAACCAAAAAATGCTATGATAAATAGGGGAGCTGAACACAATGAAAAGTATTTTAAATGTTAAAACGCATTGTTTAGAGATTAAAAAATCGGTTTTTTTTAGTTATTTGTATCCGGTTGTATTCATTAAGGATGTAGAACAACACTTAGAAAGTCTTAAAACGCGCCATCCAAATGCTAACCATTTTTGTTATGCATACTTGCTGGGTGAACAGCAAGACATTCAAAAATCTGATGATGATGGTGAGCCTCAACACACTGCAGGGTTGCCCATTCTCAATGTCTTAAAGAAAAATCAGTTAACCGATATTTTGTGTGTGGTAGTCCGCGAATTTGGCGGCATAAAATTGGGTGCAGGCGGTTTAGTAAGGGCTTATACAAAAGCCGCGAGTGAAGTCGTTAAAACGGCTATTTTCACTGAAAAAAAAGCGATGATGATGGCTGAAATAAGTGCGGATTTTCATTACTCTGGAAAACTGGAAGTGTTTTTGCGTGAAAACACTGAAATCGATCACATCGAATACACATCTTTTGTGTGTTACCACATCGTTTTTGAGACGCAGTTAAATGAATTTATCAGCGATAAAGTGCGCGACTTAACAGAAGGTCAATCCACTGTAGTCCCAATCGAGTATTTTTCTAGATATCAATAAAAACCGCGTGAAATTTCGCGGTTTTTTTATGTAAATAAATTCAATGATATTTGTATCATGTTCATCAATGCTTTGGTGACCAAATAACTCAGTGCAATACTGAGAAAAATAACAGTGATTTGCATTTGCCATATGGCGTTTTTATGAAAGTGTTTGGTGATGTCAAATGACATCAGCGCTTTAAACGTGACACCCAGTAAGACAAAAAACAAGAGTGCTTCAATCGCAATGATTGCATTTGGATTCATTATGCCTCCTTATTGCAATATGGCATCGACTTCATCATCACTTGGTGCGGCTTCTATACGGATGATTAAGTCGTTGGGTAAACAAGTTAAGGGTGCGAGTGGTGAGTTGGTTGGACGCTGAAGTTGGCATATGTTTTGTGGGCTGGTTTGATCAATGACGTTAACTAAGTTGTTTTCAACTTGAATAGTGATGGGTCCTAAAGTACCCTCAACAACATAGATACGATTTTGTGAGTCAATTGAAATAATATAATCTGGGGCGATAATTTCGTGACGGTTTTCACCAAGAGACAATCGCAAAACTTCTTGGTTTTTATAAATGACAATCGCCACGCCATCTTCATCCATTGTTTGCCGCTGAAAATACTGAACAACAAAAATGCCAATGACACTCAATATCAAAAGCGATGTAATCAGTATGATATCATTAATTTTCATAAAAAATCACCCACTTCATTATAACGAAGACAACAGGATTACGCCACCAATAAACGTAAAATAATCAGTGCGTATAAAACAATCATAATCGCGACAATCATTTTTTGATAGTGTTTATGGGTGCGTGTAAAAAAGCGTTCTGTAATCCACATAACCAATTGGCTGATTGCGAGGCTAAAAAACGCTGCAGGAATCAAGCCAAACTGAATGCGGAAAAATACATAAACCCAAACCACTAAAAATGCGTAAATAATTCTTGATTCTTTAATTTCTGGGGTAGACGGCATGTCTGGTATTAGAAATACTAATGTGAAGGCAGCAGGTCCAAGCCATATCATGTTAAAAACCACAGGAAAAGATAATGACGTTAACAATGCGATTAACACAGTCCATACAATCAAATGCACCATTGTATGGGTAAAAATCATGGAATCAATGGCTTTGCTTATGATTAAGTAACCCGCCGCAAAGGCAAGAAATATAAAGACAGTTGAACTGATTGAAAACCCTTCATAAAGACCAAATAATAGTTGCCAATAGGAAAAATCCGACAATTGACCCTCAAATAAGCTTAAAAATGTTTCGGAAATATTTAACCGCTGGCCCAGCAACAGTTGTGACCCAATCAAACCAAGAACGATTGGATTAATGATTTGTCTTTGAAACAGCCATTGCATAATGTATTTTGACAAATACGTGAAAACCACGGCTAAAATCAAGACAGTATACGTTGCTCTAACTGGTGTTAATAATGCGATAAGCAACGCTGTGTTAATGGGTTGAACCCAAAGTTCATATTGTTTAAACGAGACCGGTTGTTTTTTAAGCCACAAGTAGCCCCATTCAATACTTATGACTAGTACTGTGCCCAGACCAATATGGATAATACCACGCAAGAAAAACATGCGATTAATGATGAGTGCAATCAATAATGATAATACGGTAATACCTAAGATTGTGATGTGCATGTTCATGCGTTTTTTTAATGTGCTTTCAATGGTGCTTATCCCAGGAGATTGCATCATAACCACCGTTTTTGGTGTGACATTTTTGCTTTTTTAACACTGTCTAAAACCGGTATTTTAGACGGGCATGAAAAACTACATAAACCGCACTCAATACAACGAAAAGGCGCTAAAAACCGTGTCGACTGGCCATGTTTTGTATAGCGCATAATTCGTGATGGGATGATGCCAACAGGGCAATGATCGTTACATGCACCACAAATAATACAGTCCATCACATCAACATTAAATGTTTGATTAAAATGCAAACTCTTTATCTGTCGATCAAGTGATTCATAGTGCGCAGGATATTGTTTTTGTCGTAAAATCTCATTCACTATAACACTCGAATGCAACGTACCATAAAGTCCCCCAATTAAATCAATTAATTGAATGATTGGTGTGCCTATTCGTGCTTCAATAATACTGGGTTGTCTCACCAAGTCACCTGAAAAAACAACATAATTCAATGTTGGTGGTCGATGGTGTTTTATGATTTCTGCCATTTGGATTAAACTATCGATGGTTAAAAAATTATACGGTTGGGCGTTATACAGTGCTTGGTTGGCATATAGGTTAATGCTTTCGGTCATGTGATGTGGCGTGTTTTGTAAATCAACGGATTTAAGTTGAATGTCTGAGTCAATATCTTTTATTGCTTCTTCGATATGACTTGGGACGTGCTCACTGACTAAAACGATAATTTTCTTAAACCCATAGGTGGTTTTAAGAAATGATAATGCTGCACTGATGGGGGTTTGATGTTCGAGTATAAACCCTGGGTAAACAGAAACAAAAGGTTCGTTAAAGAAATAGCTCATAACAATTAAGTTTTGTGGGCTTTTTGTATACAATGACTCTAATGTTAAAGCGGTTTGATGATACCTTTCAATCATTGTTTTCGTGTTAAAGTTTTGCAGTTTTGAATAGACTGTATCTTTACGGTCGTTTTCGATTGTGATGTGTAATGTTTGGGCTTTACGCTCAATTGATTTAACGATACCACTAACTGTTGAATAGGGGAAAACACCACCATTTAATAACGGTTCACCAATCGTTACCTTATCGAATGGTTGATGCCGAATGTTGGATTTTTGTTTGGTTTTTAAATCAATGATTACAATTCTCGGATGCCGTATGCTTTTTTTATGTGTAATCACATAATCACCACCTTAAATCTTTAAATTATTGTATCTTATTCTGCCGTGGTTTTAAAGTTTTTTTGTTTAACATTCAATAGGCGTGTGATATAATGCGAATAGTGAAAGGAATGACGGCGATGAAAAAACAGTTTTTATGGGTAAATTTTGTGGTTATATTACTGCTTTTTGGGTGTTCAACAACTGACCCAGTCGATAATGTGACCCCGACAGGACCAATCGGTTCTATTCGTGAAGAATGTACGGGGACGATGCATGATTGGCCGACAAACCCGGAAAAAGTACTTTCTGATGACGTTAAGTTAGTGAATCTCTCTAAAACGTTCACTGGCTATTTTGATACTTTGCTTCAAATTACGATTTTTGTTGAAGAAGGTACTGACCCTACATCCATTTGGCGATGTACTGAAGCCATTTTCAAGGCTGTACATTTACAAGGTACACGCTATGATGCTTCCGAGGAATTTAATAATATTTATGCCATTAACCAAGCACCAGGTGTTTGGCATGACATCGATTTTATTTTATATGATATGATTGCTCAAAGCATTGATTTTTATGATACATC
>SKFU01000063.1 GCA_007117835.1 Candidatus Izemoplasma sp.
ATGTTGTAAGGATTATTTGTTAGGTGTGTTTTTAAATCAATGTTTGATTGTAAAGTAGTCGGGCCGTTTGTTATGATTGGGTCATGGTTTGGCAGGTTGTTTTGGTTGTCAGGCAAGGTGCTGTGTTGGATATTGAGGGCCAAATATTCGGCGGTGATGTGCGGTCTGTTTTCGGCAAGACCAAGCAAGCAAATGGCGTCAAATTGTTGATTATCTAATGTCGTTTCAAGTTGTTCAAACGCGGTTTTGTAAATCACAGGTAATACCTGTTTAGTCACATGATAAGGCACTATTTCATGAGGCAAACGTGCTAAAATTAACATGCTTGTGTTTACCGTGTGTTGGTGGAATGGTTCAAATGCTGTCACCAGTATTCTTTTCATCATTTCACCTCGATGGTAAAGCCATTATCATTTAAAAATGCAACAATTTGATCTAATGGTACAGCCATGTTGCGCTCATCAGTGTCTTCACTACCCCAAGTGTTAATGCCAATTAACGCGCCATGAATATCTGTAAGTGCACCGCCACTGTTGCCAGGAAAGATGAGTGCGCTGTGTAAAATGACCGGGAAATCTACTTGACTAATCGTCACTAAATTAAGTACTTCTCCATAAGTTACAATGCTGTTAACCGCGTTGGGATTGCCGACTGCAAGCACCATTTCTCCACTATTAAGTGGGATATTAAGACGGCTGGTGATATCCATTAGTGGTATGTCTATGTTGTTTTTGGTAAACCTGATAATGGCTAAGTCTTTGCTGATATCTTGCGCAATGATAACCGCGGGTATTGGATTGCCTTGTTGTGATGGCACAACACTGTACTCAGCACGGGCAAAATCTTTATCATCAATCACGTGATGATTGGTGATTGCATAGTAATAAGTGGCGTCTGCATAAAACACAACACCACTGCCACGACTTGTTCCTGCAACACGTTCAAAACGGCCAGACACTTGTTGGTAAAGATCGACATTCACACCGACATTCGAGTTTCTAATTGTCGTCCGGCTGTCCATCAGTTGTGATTGTAAATCATCCTTAAACAAGGGCTCAATCAATCCACATGAAGCAAGTATCGTTAATGTCATTACAATCAATAAGATACGGAGTATTTTAGTCATTGGCACACTTCCTTAACTCAATGCTATTAGAACTATATTTTACTTTAGTTTGCTGATGATGTAAACGCACACTTTAAGATTCTTAGGCCTATTATGCTGCCGGTTTGATTAATACCGGTTTATTCGTTATAATAGGGTATCCAAACAATGGAGTGTGTATGATGAGCAAGTATGAGTACTGTAAAGAAATCACGAAACAATCCAGCGTAACTTTTGATCAAGCATTCAGTCAACTTAAAACAGCTGAGGCCAATGCGATGTATGCCATTTACGCTTTTTATCAAATGGCCAGTGACGCGGTTCGCGGCGACCAAAACAGCGAAACACTTACCCAGTATGAAGCACAGATTAATGCCATTTACAAAGGCGATACCATCCATGGTTTAATGTTTCAGGCTTTGGCTGAGACAATCAGGGCTTATAAGCTACCTGCAGAACCTTTTAAGGCGTTCTTAACGGGGTTAAAAAAAGATTTAAGTCCGCCATCGATTGTCACAGATGAAGACTTAGATGCATACTGTTATCGTGCAGCATCGACAGTGATTATGATCTGTGTGCCGGTGCTGGTGAGTAAACAAAAAAGTAGCCAGAAACTAAATGATGTTGTGAGTGCCCTTGGTAAAGCAATGCAAATCACAACAATGTTACGTGATGTTAGAGAAGACTTGATGAAACACCGTGTGTATTTTCCAAATGATGTTTTAGACCAACATCAAGTCATTGTTGAAACGTTAAACACAGGGATCATAACACCTGAATATCGAAGCATGATTGAAATGTATATTGAAAAAGCAAAAGCGCTTTATCAAGTGTTTTATGACAACATCGATTTACTTGATCAAGACACCAGGCTTCCTATTTATTTGGCCGTACTTTATCATGAAAGTATTTTAACTGAAATTCGTCGTCGAAAACATGACAACTTAACCAAACATCACAGTATTGGATTTTGGCGTCGAGCGCGTTTAACTAAGTGGGCTAAAAAAGATTTGACGAAAAAAGGGCTCATAGAATAACAAAAAACGCTTTTTAATCATTAATGTTTTATTGTGATTCGGGGTAAAATGTAGCCGTAGTTTATTGAAACTACGGCTTTTTTGATGTAACAAGGCACTAAATATGAGTTTTGTTATAACAGTTTAAGAATGCGGTTAAGTCATCACCTGTGAGTGAAACATCCCCTAAATCTCGATGTTTGGTGTCGTTTTTAATGCCGTGATAATCACTGCCTGCAGTAATGATCATTTGGCGTTTTTTGGCTAATGTCTTATAATACTGAATCTCTGATTCGGTATTCAGTCCATAGATGGCTTCAATGCCGTCATAGTTATGCGCACACACGGCATCATGAATTGATTTTTTGAGCAGTTTAGGGTGGGCTAAAACAATGACTGCGTTGTGTTTTCTAAGTAGATCAATGCCTGCTTGTAATGAAAGTTCGGTACTCTTAACATAAGCTTTACAGAAATCACCAATGAGTGTTTCAAAGATGCCGTTGTGGGTGTATTCTGGATACGCTTCAAGAATCGCTTTGGCGATGTGTGGCCGCGCGATAATGCCGTGAGAGATGTCTAGTAAGCGTTGATAAGTGATGGTGATGTTGTGATATTTTTTAAGATTTTTAATGAATTTTTTAGCCCGCTCTTCACGGCCTTTTTTGATTGTCTTATAGTAATCTAACATCATTTTTGACTGATAACTTTCATCTCTGAAATAGCCAAGAACATGAACGTTTTTATTATCGTATAGTGTCGATAGTTCAATTCCAGGAATGTAGTGTATGTTGTATTTTTTCGCGAGTCTTCGGTTGTCTTCAACATGTTTACATGTGTCATGATCGGTGATTGATATTAAGTCTAAGCCTTTTTCTTTGGCATAAGCAAATAGTGCTTCACGACTTAGTAAACCATCGGATTCAGTGGTATGCATATGCAGATCGGCGCGCATCGTATCACTTCTTTCTATATTTTAAAGCGTTTGTTTATGGAATGAAATTTGATGTTTATTTAATATGGTTTCTTCACGGTGATGACAGGTGAATAAAATGATTTGTCCAGAAAACAAATGGGGATATAAAGCCGTCAGTGTTGCGTCTAAACGGTGTTGATCGAAATGGACAAAAACATCATCTAACAACAGGGGATAGTTGGTTTTGTTTAATGTTTTTAGGATGCCTAAGCGAATCGATAAGTAAATTTGATCGAGGGTTCCTGTTGAAAAGTAGTCGTCGGTCTTGAGTTGCTGGTCGATTGGACTAGGGATTGTAAACGCTAAGTCTTTACGAATTTTAACATCATCGTATTGAGATTGGGTGAATACTTTTAGGTATGAGGCAATGGATTCACTCAGTTCGGGGGCAAAATTGATTTCAATTTGCGTGGCTGCACGGGTTAATATTTCGATTGCTTGATTGATTTTTACAAGCGTTTCATCGTGTTGTTGTTTTATTTTTTCATGTTGGGCTAATGCGTAACGTATGGTTTCGATTGGGCGCGTAGATGCCATACGCATCTCAAGCGTTTGTGTCTTTGAATCGTATTGTCTTAATACCTCATGGTGTTCTTGTTCAAGATGTTTCAGTGATTGTAGATTGGTCGGTAGTGTTTGGTAGTCTTGCATAGGCAACGACGCATCAATACTTGATAGAAAAGATGCGTATGATATGTTTTCAAGCGTTTGTGACAATGTGCTTGTAAAACGTTCTATTTGTTCTAAAACCTCAAGTGATTTCAGTGAAAAGGGCAAGTGATACGGTGCACGTAATGTGTGTGTGTGTTGTTCAATCTGATCACGTGTTTGTTGGTACGCAGTAATTTGGTCTTGGATTTTACGTGTTTGGTCGCAGGCTCTAGCACGCTCACGTTGTTGGTCAAAATAATATTCAAGTGCGTCATAATCACTGACTTGATAGGTGTCATATATTTTTTGCAAAGTTGTTTGGGCGGTTTTATGTTGTTTATGTTGACGATCGTATTGTGTTTTAGATACCTGGTGTTGCTCAGTCAAATAGTCGAGTTTTGCTTTAAGTTCGATGATGTCTACGCTCAGTCTTTTTTGATCATTGCGTAACTTAAATCTGAATAAGCGGATTAAAAGGGGCACGATAAAAATAATAGACCATGTTTTAAAGGTTGTTTTTTTCTCTAAAATGGCGATTTTTTCTTGTTTTGTACGAATTGATTTTTGATGTGAATCGATTTGGTTTTCTAATGACTCAAGTGCATCTTTATAGGCTTTCAGTGTCGTTATTTGAATGTGGGAATGGATGTTTTTGGCGTTGTGAAAATGCTTTGATAACTTGTCAAAGTGGTTTGAGTCAAACGGTTCTATATTGTGTGGTAAATTGGATTCTAGTGTTTCTATACGCGTCAGCGCTTGCGACAGTTGCTGCATCCATAAACGAATTTCTTTGAAACTACCGGCATCACTTATGGCGTGATGCTGAATCGTTTCAATCAAAGATTTAGGCACAAGGCCACCCGCTTGTTCAATGGATATGGTGATGAATTTTACTTTTTCCTGCAGAAACTCTAAGCGATCTTTACGTTGTGAATTTTCTTGGATTTTTATGGTTTGAGTCTTTTTTTCAATGGCTTCATTAAGTGTTTTTAGGCTGGTTTCTAGTGTTTGAATTTCTTCTTTTAATTCAATGGTTTCATGGTGGGTTTTTATCGCATTTTCAAGTTCATCAGTACAATTTTCAATCGCTTTTAAGTTGAGCGCATACGGTTTTGTTTGGGCGCGTTCAGTACCAATTAAATCTTTGTGTTTATTTAAGTGTTCAATCGCTTTTTCTAAAGAAAACTGTTCCGTTTTAGTGGCTTTTAGATTATGCAGACGTCGCAACAACTCATCACCCACTGTGTCGTTGGTTTTTAAGTTCAGTTGTTGGATATTTAACGTGTTTTGATACAGCGTATAAGGCATGTCAATAAACTGGGCAATATCGGCCAGTTTTGTGACTGGGTCAAGGGTTAATGTTTCGGTAATGTCTTTCCCTGTGGCTTCTTCATATACCTTAACCCAAGGTGATGACTTTGAGAGGCTGCGTTCGATGCGGTAATCTAAACCTTGATGTTCAAAGACCATACTTCCTTGATAGTTTGATGTGGTGTTTGGAAGATAACGCTGATGCGTTGAAAGTAAACTACGTTTTTTGAGTTGTGGATTAAAATAACCGTAAAGCATCCCTTCGATAAACGCATGCAAGGTGGTTTTACCGGCTTCATTGTTTCCAAAGATTAGATTTAATCCTGGTTTCAGTTCGATTGTTTTGTTAGTAAATTTACCAAAAGCGGTGATTTCAAGTCGTTTGATAATCATGACTTCACCACCGTTTCAAGCAATGCAGAAATGGCTAAATGGACACTATCTGAATCGCTTTTACTGTGATCGTGTTGGTCAATAATGGTTTCAATAATCGTATCTTGATACATGGTTTTTAGTTGCGTTAAATCATAGGCTGGTTTTAGGTTGTTGATGATTTCACAATAGTAAAAATCATCTTCTAAAAGCTGCTTTAGTTGAATGATATCCGGTGGATTACTTAAATCGTAGGTTCCTGTTAAAACCAGTCTATTAAAATCGTTAGTGCGGGATTTCGTATCAACCGACTGCATGATTGATTGTTTGATTTCGCTCAGTGTATCGGATGTCGTTAAGTCGATGGTATGTGTATGAAAATGACGTTGATTGAACGGTTTAAAAGTGTATGTTTTGGTCTCTAAATCGCCCAATATATACCCTTTATTACCGCTTTCTGAAAAATCAAATGGTTCTAAATTACCACTGTATGCAATGTGTGGTGCTAAAAACTCATGTTTGTGTTGATGCCCTAATGCAATGTAGTCTACAGGCAGTTGTTTGAGTGTATTCACATCGGTTAAATAATGATTATCTTTAGGATTAGTAAGGTCCCCATGAAGTATTAACACGGTATTCTTATTTGCATCAAACGCCATGGCGTTTAAGCGTTCTAAAGAAAAATCATGTGTACTCATGCCAATGATGTCGATTGTGTCTAATCGATGAACTTCTGAGGCTGGGGTTAACACATGAATATTGGGTCCTTGCATCATCGGTTGATACACAGGGTTTCTTAAAAAAGTATCGTGGTTGCCAAAGACAATAAAAACCTCTGCAGAACTGGCTTTTAACTTGTTAAAAAAGGTTTCAATTCTTGACAGCGATAATTGGTCGTGATCAAAAAAATCACCGGCAATAAAAAGTAGTGGAATCGCCTGTTTTTCGACTACTTCTAACAGGCGATAAAATGATTCAGTGATTTCATGGACACGCTGGGTGTGTGCTTTAACTTGCTTAAAAGACGCCGTCTTGAGCGTTAACCCTAAATGTAAATCTGCGGTATGAATAAAACGCATAACACCACTCCTAACTGTCGATTAACATCGTTTCAAATAAATGGTATAAATCATCTTCTGAATAGCCTTGCAATTCAGGTAAATGGTTATTAACATCATGCATATAGTCGCTTATTTGGGTGTTGTCAATGTCGTATTTATGTAATGATTCTCGGTTTTGATAAACCCGGCCAAGTACTGCGTTCAAGTGCTCAACAAACTTACGCGCTTGAACGTTTAACGGTAAGCCAATCACGTCTTCTGAAAACACATGGTTCATCGACGCAAGCAAAGACAGATGCATGCCTTTATTAAGCAACATTTTAAAATAAGGGCATATTAATCGATGGGTGATTAACCCTTGTGGCAAATAAACTGAGCGATACCGAAACAATGTTTCAAGTGCTAGTAATGGGTATTGATTTGGCGGGTACTGAGCTAAATAGCGATTGAGATTTTCTATAACTTGTTGGTTTTCACGCGGTTTGATTGCTTCTTCACCGTTTTCTATAATGTCAAACAGGACTGAAAAATAGTCTTTGGTTTGGTGATCAGAATTGTCTGATTGCGCTAAATGATCGAATAGTTGTGCAAATAAAAACATGGCCGCATCACGCAGACGTACTTCTTCTTGTGAAGATATTAAGTCATAATCAATAAACACTGTCGGAACAACGGATGGTTTGAATGTGTGAATACTGCGTGTAATCTGCGTAGATGGACGGTACTCAATAAATGTTTGGTATCCTGCTTTAAAAACAATTGTTTTGGGCATGTAAATAATTGGGATACTGTGGGTTTGAAATACCTGTGTTGCACCCAGTTGAAGTGCCTCACTATCTGTTGGTTGAACCGCACTTAAGATTTTAATCCGTTCTAAAAAATCATCGTCACCATAAACAATAATCACATCGCAGTTAAAATCGCGCATTAATGATGTTGCATTAATCATTGCATTGTCGGTATACGGATAGCTTAAATCAGTATGTACAAGCAATGATAGTTCAGTGCTTTCAATTATTTCTAAACACTTTTTGACACTATCATATGACTGTTTATAGGTGTGATTATCCGTAACAAAAAACGCTTTATTGTATTGTCTTAAGACATCAAAAAACGCAGTATTTAATGCGCTATTTATGGCTGATATTTTTGATGTTTCAATACGTTTTTCTGACATTGCTTCACCTAAAAACTTTCTTTAAACCCATTATATCATATATGCAGGGTTTTCACTACAATACCCATGTTGTCAGTGCAAACTGAATGAAGCCTATTAACATCCCCAATAAGAGCCCAATAAGTTCGATGTGACGCAATTCTTTTTTAACTATTTTTAACACCAGTTCTTCAAATGCAAGAATGTCCATATGTTGTACTTTTTGGGTAACTATGCCGGCAATATCGAGTTGACTGAACGTTTTTTCCTTAAACTCTTCAATTAGTGATTCGATTACAGCATCGCCTTCTGAGTCAATAATACGATGAATCACTTGATCAAAATCATCGCCGAGCAGCGATTGAAAAAATATTGGCACACGTGACTTTATTTTTTCAGTCAAGTTATCTTTTAGCATCGCCTTGAACTGATGCTTGAAGTCAACTGAGAGTAATTGTTCGGCAATGTCATCTTTTGAAACAAACGCTTTTTCAATGGCGCGGCCCATGGTTTCAGAAATGGTGGCCTTGCGCTTAGGTAATACCCCTTGAAACTTAAAACCCAAAAAACGTTTGGGTTCAAGCGGACGAAACAACATCCGGATGGCGACTTTATTGGTACTGTATCCAATCAAACCACCGATGATTATGAGTGTTGCTAAACGTATGAATAGTTCCATTATAGTTTACCCCCAAAGATTCTTTTCTATACCATTATACCGAGTTCAATCATTCCAATCAAGATAAATGGGTTGCTTTTACTACGCTTTTTATTCACTGCTTAGCGTGTGACATATTGAGAACAATGTCGTATAATAATGACTGAGGTGATTTAATGGCAATTATAGCATTTAACAACATAAAACCAACGATATCTAAGACAGCGAAAATTTTTGATGGTGCCCACGTTATTGGTGATGTGACCATTGATGATGATGTTGGTATTTGGTTTAATGTCACAATCCGCGGTGATATGGCGCATATCACTATCGGTAAACGCACCAATGTTCAAGATCATGCGGTCATTCATACGTCAGTCGATAGTCCCACAGTGATTGGTAATGACGTCACGATTGGCCATCAAGCGATTATTCATGCCGCAACAGTCGAAGATGGGGCGCTGATTGGTATGGGAAGTATTATTTTAGATGGGGCTGTTGTTCATAAAAATGCGTTGGTCGCGGCGGGTACGGTTGTCCCCCCTGGAAAACATGTACCAGAAAATTCTTTGGTCATGGGTAATCCGATGCGCGTGGTTAAAATACTTGACGATGCTACGCGTGATTCCATCATTCAAAACAAAAATCATTATGTACATTTGTTAAAACAATACAGTCAATAGCACATACATTTTTATTAAAATAGTGTATAATATCTATAAATATAGACAAAGGAGGTCTCATCATGGCTAAAGAAAAAAATATTTTAGAAAAAACTTTTCGTCATGAATTGACGAAAGAAGAGGCCAAAGAAGTAATGGATTTTTTAATGGTAGAGTTCGGTGATAATAAAGATTATCATTACAACTATTATTTTGATACATGTCATGGCGACTTGGCTAAACGTAACATCACCCTACGCCAGCGTACGGTTGTCAATGATAAAGACATCAGTTATTTACTCACCTTGAAAATACCAGCACTCGATGATGAAACGTTTTTAGAATATAACCAACGCCTTAGTGAACGTGAAATGCGTCGTTTGGTTTACAACAATCATTTACCCGATGGTGAAATCAAAGATTTAGACTCAGTCCATGGGGGTCACGTGGTTAAAACCAAGATGATTCGTGTCAAACGGGTATATGCCAATTACCGTGACATTGACGTCTTTTTCGATCAAGTATCACACCGCGGGAAAAACTACTATGAGGTGGGTGTTCATATCGATTCAGGGCCTAATGTCGTAACAGATGAAAAAGTTAAACTTTATAAAGACTTACTGAATGAGTTCAATCACACATTCACACCAGCTGAACGCCGTTCGAAAAAATTCCATTAAATAACAATGGACTGAGCACAAATGCTCAGTCCATATTTTTTTTGTTATAGTAAGACAAAATATATTGTCATCACTACAATAAGTGCAATAAAAATAATGTTTGAAGCTTCAAAAGAAATTGAGAAATTTCGGATGTTTGGAATCGGTGGTTTATCTTTACTAATTATGAAATAGTAAAATAAGTACCCGATCGCTAACGTTAAAAAGTAATCAAAAAATTTCGCAAATTCAAAAATATGAATATAGCTTAAATCAATGCCGAAAAAGCCTTGATTAATCGGAATATAAAAATTACCCAAAATGATACAGCCAAAGGCAATCGACATCAATGCAAAATTTTGAAGTTTTCGTTGCATTGGATAAGACAGTGATTGCGGTCCAAAAAAGATTTGGCTCATCTTAATAAACGATGTTGCTGTCCCAATATTAATGATGAACAATGTCCAGTATTTAATGCCTGAATCTTGAATGCCGTATTTAATGATTGATTTACTAATGAAGCCATTAAAGAGTGGTGCACCCGTAATCGATAACATCCCGACAATCATAAAAATACTGACCCATGGCATGGTTTTAAACACGCCTCTAATTTCATTCACTTTTTTTGTTCGGTACACTTTTATAATCACGCCCGCCCCTAAGAACAGTAAACTTTTAAAGAGTGCGTGATTAAAAATATGGAGTACCCCACCATAATAAACATTAACGTCTTGACTCGATAGTCCCATCATCATAATGCCTATTTGACTGACGGTGTGGTAAGCCAGTATTTGTTTCATGTCTTTTTGACTTAGGGCAAACATCACACCGACAATTGCGGTCAAAGCCCCTAAAACAAAGAAAAACGCATAATAATCATAGTTTGCGGCTGCGTACATTTGATTGATTCGAATGAATAAGTACAATCCACCTTTAACAATCAATCCGCTAAGCAATGCACTAATCGCAGATTGTGCCACACCGTGAGCATGCGGTAGCCATGTGAAAACAGGAAACAATGCCGACTTTACGGCAATCCCACTCATCAGTAAGACATAAGCAAATTTAATGATTAATTCATCGCCATAAAGCGGCATTAAATTCGTGATAACATTAATGTTAATCGTACCAAAAGTAAAGTAGATTAGGATTATCCCGATTAAAAACGTTAATACACCGGCCGTATTAACTAACAAATAGTAAATACCGGCTCTAAATGAATTGCCTGCCTTATTAAAGGCAATTAAAATAGTGACTAATATTGCGGCAAGCTCTAAAAATACAAACATGTTAAAGAGGTCGTTCGTCATTAATATACCAAAGAAAACGCCCTCTAAGAAAAGTAAAAAGAAAATAAAATTATGGTTTGTGTTGCCTTTATCAAATGTATAAAGTAAGACCATCCACCATGTAAACACTGTAAGAAAGACAAATGATAAACTGAGTGCATCGTTTGACATCGAGATGCCAATTCGATCATCCCAACCGCCAAACACAAACATCGTAGCCTCAAAATTACCACTGAAATGCTGATAATATACAATCGCTAATACAGTGACTACAGCTTGCGCTAATAGCGCAAGATAGTTCATGTGTTTGTTTTTGAAAATATAAATTACTAACGATGCAAATATCGGGATAATGACCAAATAGACAGGAATAAAAATCATAGTTTTAATTCCTCTCTACCGAGCACATCCTTCCATTCAATTGAACCATAATAATGAAATACTTTAATCGATAGCATCAACGCCATGGCAGTGACCGTCGAACCGATAACAATCGTCGTAATCATCAATGCTTGTGGCAAGGGGTCAACGATACTCGTGACTTGTTCTGAGAAAATCGGGATACTCCCACCTTGATAATTCCCTAGATTAAGAAACAATAGGATAATGCCGGATTCGATAATGGTGACCATAAAAACGCTTTTAATGATATTTGAACTCGTTGATAACCCGTAAAAACCAATCAAAACAACAATGAAAGTTAGTATTGGATCCATTATCTTCCCTCCTTTAAAAAGGCTGTAAAGATTGTCCATAAACCAAGGGCAACTTTAAATCCGATGAGTAAATTAAGAAGCACGAGATAAATCGACTTCATTTGTAACGATGCATCCAAAGGCATAAAGTTTGTAAAGAAAGTACCGCGCGTAAATAGTGAGATTGAAGCCAGGACAATAATCGTCATGAAAATGTATTTTTCAATGGTTACGATTAACCCAATATTGGTCTCCCGTTCACTATCAATGTAGTACAAAATTAAAATTGCTGTGGCCACAATCGCCCCACCTTGAAACCCACCACCTGGTGATAAATGTCCGTTAATGATGACATAAAATCCAAATGTAAGCATCAATGGATACACCAATCGTGAGAATGTAACAAACAAATCAGGGGTTTTGTATTTATCAATCATAAATTTTGCATTTTTTTCTTCAATGTCATGCTTGCTAATCCAAATAATACCTGAGACTGCAATCAATAAAATACCCGCTTCAAATAGACTATCAAACAGCCGGTAATCCAAATAAATTGCAGACACTAAGTTTCTTGAGCCTGTTTCTTCTAATCCGTAAAGTAAATAATAATCACGACCATAGCTATTATACAAAACATCCAAATCTTGCATGGCCAACATAAACACAATCAGTAAAACGCTCAGTAGCGCAAACAAAATAATATTTTTACTCACCGACATCACGATCCTTAAACTTAACGACTCGAATGTTATCATGGTCTTTCGTTAATTGTTCCAATTTATGAATTAAAATACTAGAGTTCTTTCCTTTAAACACATACTGATTGGTCTCTGTATCTTTCGTAATGATTAAATCAACGTTGGTCGCCTCACAAAGCACTTGATCTTCACCCTCACCGAGGGCACAAAGTCCTGGGTCATTGGTTATATTAAGCTCTAAGTGATAAAAATCAGCAAAACGTTTTAAAATAACATACCCAATACCAGTAAAACTGTTGTCTGAAATAATAAAATCATCGTTGACTTTATCTAAAATAATATATTCTCTTTGGCGTGAAATACTGATGACATAGATTAGCGGAATGATTGCACTGTTTATGGCAATCTCAGCAATTGCAACATCGGGTGCACTGTTTAATACGTACAAGCTGGCTGTCACAAGTGAAAATGAAGCAATTAAAATAATAATGGTGCCATTGTTTTTATGCATTACAATGGCAATCGCTAAAATGATTAGTAGAACTTGAAGTGCGTAAGCACTCGCATCAATTAATGTGAGATCACCCATGAACTTCACCTTCTTCTTCTAATCGTTTTCGTTGTTCATCTGTGTAAATATGCTTAACTTCAACACCTGTTAAATAAGCACTACGAATATTGACATGAGAACTGATTGGGGTTGTCATTAACAAAAACCCAATCAATAACACAAAACGTATAATGTAATCATACTGTGTTATGCTTGAAAGCAACAAAGCAATAATGATGGTTAAACTACCCATAGTATCAATAGTCGCGGCGGATAAAATACGGGTATACACATTTTTTAAAATGAAAATAGAGACCATCCCGAAGATGATAAAAATCCAGGAAATGATAAGCAAGATGATGACAAAAATATCCATCATTTTTCACGCCCCCCAGTCATGATGTATTTCGACAATAACGTAATTGTTAAAAAGCCGATAATGCCATACGAAATGGCAATGTCTAAAATTAAGATGCTGTCGACATAAATCGCATACACTGCAATAAACATGACAACTTTAGCACTAATCAGGTTCACCATTAAAATTCGATCCCAAATCGTCGGTCCGATAATCAAGCGAATAAAACTTGCTAAAATCGCCAAAATCATAATAAACAAAGTGATGACTAAAAACATCTCTAATGCACTCATCAAATATCACCCTTTTGTTTTAAGAGACGTTCAAATTTCTCGCGAATTGGTTTGGCAAGTTCTTCTGGTGTTGCACCTTCCTTGGCCAAAGTTAAGACGGTCACAGTGAATTTTTCATTGTCTGAATCAATCGTAATCGTTCCCGGGGTCAGGGTGATTGAGTTTGAAATAATCCCAACCAGTACAGGATCGTCAACATCTAAGTCAATGTCGAATACAACCGGTTCATAATGATGGGCCAATAAGTTATAAATGTACATAAAAGCTGCTTTATATATCTCATAAAGCAAGAAAAAAACATACACAATAATTGTTCTAATCTTTATTGAGTGGTATAAGTATCCTTCATTGGTATAAAGGACATTATAAGAGGCCACTGTTGTAATTAACCCACAAATAAAGATGCCTGCAATAATCGTTTCTATACGGAAATTTAATGCCAAAAGAAACCAAAAAACAAGCAGTACCAAGAACAGTTTATAGCGTAATTTAATGAAAGCCAACATACTTGATCTCCTCACTTTTTCATGCGTTTAATAAAACGTCTAATATTATAGCATGAAATAAATAAAATTGCACAATCTTTTTTCCTATATACTATGAAGCGCAATGATTGTTTTAGCATCTTTTATTTCACCAGCCTTAATCATGGCTTTTGCTTGGGCTAAAGGCATCATTAAACACTCAATCCACTCCTCAGGATCTTTGTTTACCGGATGATTGATCGGATAAGCGTTTCGACCAACAAACAGTTCGATGCGTTCATTAGAGAACCCTATCGCAGAATAAATATCACCAATTTTTTCAATCGAATCGCTGGTATACCCTGTTTCTTCTTGAAGTTCTCTAATCGCACAATCTAACCCTTTTTCAAGTGGACAATCTTTTTTTCCTGCAGGCATTTCAATACTATACTCACCAATCGCATAACGAAATTGCTTAACGAGTATGACCTCATTATTTGCGGTGAGTGGGATAATCGCTGCAGCACCCACATGATCGACCACAACACGTATGGATTCTTGCTTGTTTGGTAACATGACCTGATCTTCAAAGACTTTTATAAAATCGGCATCATACACCTTTTTACGTGATATTTGAATTTCTTTTGTGTCCATTATATTCCCTTCTTTCAACACATCATATAAAACAATAATAGCATATTTGTTCCTGTTTTAAACGCGTTGTTTGTTGTCTAGATACAGTTTTTTTTAAAACATGATATAATAATGCGAAGGTGATATGATGATACCCATGGATAAAAAAGCAATGAACGCACAAGGCATATACCAAGCCGATTTTATTTTAGTTACCGGAGATGCATACATTGATCATCCGTCTTTTGGTGCGGCCATTATTGCACGTACCCTAGAGCGTTTCAATTACAGTGTTGCAGTCATTGCACAACCCGACATTTCAAATGACGACGCGTTTTTACATTTGGGCAAACCCAAATACGGGTTTTTAGTGACTGCAGGAAACATCGATTCAATGGTTAACCATTACACGGTCGCAAAAAAATACCGTAAAAAGGATGCTTATACCCCTGGTGGATTATCAGGTAAAAGACCTGATCGTGCGACCATTGTATACAGTAAAAAGCTACGTTTACTTTTTGGTAATATTCCGATTATTATCGGTGGTATAGAAGCTTCTTTAAGACGATTATCGCATTATGATTATTGGGATAATACCGTAAGACGTTCTGTTTTACTGGATTCTGGGGCTGACTTATTGGTTTATGGTATGGCCGAAAAAACCATTATTGAAATTGCCGATGCACTTGCTTCGGGTTTGGCTGTGGATGATTTGATATACATAAGAAATACGGTTTGGAAAACCAAAGATAAAAAGCGCATGCCTCATAGTGCAATAAAACTGCCAAGTTATGATGAGGTTTTAGACGATAAACTGCATTATGTTCGAAGTTTTCAACTGCAATCACAAAACAGTGATGCGATGACTGCAAAACCGCTTTATGAAACATACAAAAGGCACTTTGTTGTGCAAAACGAACCCACGACGCCCTTAACTACTTTTGAGATGGACCAGGTTTATGATTTACCGTTTTCAAGAAAACCACATCCAATATATAAAGAACCGATTCCTGCGATTGAAGAAGTTCAGTTTTCTTTAATATCACAACGTGGTTGTTTTGGTGGCTGTCATTTTTGTGCACTCAGTTTGCATCAGGGTCGCGCAATTCAAAACCGTTCAAAAGAATCCTTGTTATCTGAGGCACAAAAAATAATTAGTGCCCCTAATTTTAAAGGCTACATTCACGATGTCGGTGGGCCAACAGCCAATTTCTATCATCAAAGTTGTGACCATCAAACAACACATGGCGTCTGTAAAAATAAAGCCTGCATTGGCACCAAACATTGTAACAAGCTAAAGGTCGATCACAGTGACTATTTAAGTATCCTAACTGAACTCAGACAACTTGATGGGGTAAAAAAAGTTTTCGTACGTTCAGGTGTTCGCTATGATTACTTAATGCTCGATCAGGATAAATCATTTTTTAACGCCCTAGTAAAACATCATATTTCTGGCCAACTTAAAATTGCCCCAGAGCATGTAGATAATACCGTTTTAAAGGCAATGAATAAACCGCCATTTGAACAATACGAGGCTTTTGTACGCACATACAACAGCCTTAATCAAAAACATCAAAAAAATCAATTTTTGGTACCGTATTTGATGTCTTCACATCCTGGGTCTACACTTACAAGTGCAATTGCACTTGCACAATACATCAAAAAAACAAAACAACATCCTGAACAAGTTCAAGATTTTTATCCAACCCCAGGCACCGCATCAACATGTATGTATTATACAGGCATCAACCCTATCGATAATCAACCGATTTATGTGCCACGTGATGCCCGCGAAAAAGCGATGCAGCGTGCGCTAATTCAGTTTTATTTACCCAAAAACCACACCTTAGTTAAGCAGGCGTTAGTTAAAGCCAATAGAACCGATTTGATTGGTCATGCACCGCACTGTTTAATCCGTCCATAAAAAAAGCGATGATTGGGTTTAAAAGTTATGCCTTACCGAATTAACATAATACATCGGTGCGTGTTACTGTTTAAGCTGAAATAATTTTTTAGGAGTAGATTATGATCCCTTATAGTTCGTTAATTAAGTCTTATCAAGATGGTGTGAATATACACCGAAAAAAAGCACTTAAGATTGGCATGCCAATCTTATTGATTTTACTTATTTTAATGGTTGTGTCTTTCATGCTATATAATCAGTATATACTATTTATGATACTCACCTATATTGTGCCGATATTGATTTTTTCATGTATTTTAATTGTGTTGTTGGTTGGGCTATACGGTCTTGAAAAACCCTTTTATACTTTATTAGTGTCGGGTTTGATAAAGCATCTGGCTTTAACAGAGAATCGGTGGTTGAACTACACTGCGTTTGACAAGGAAAAAGCGCTGTTTATTGCCGGTGGATTATACCCGCGGGGCGCGTCAAAAACCACGCGTTTTAAAATTGATTGGGTCGGTGAAAACGCCTTAGTAAACTGTCTTTGTTTTACTGAAATTTTTACTCAGACAGATAAGTCAAGAGTCGTTTACTTTAAGGGTCTTTACATCGTGATATCCTCATCAAATAAAGATTATTTTCAAATTCGTACTAAAGGTAAAGAACGTCATCGTCATGTTAAACTAAACCGGACAAAACGACCAGATAAAACGGTTATATTTACGAATGAGAGACCCGTTCCAAAGACAGCTTTGTCGTTATATAACGACTTATCTAGCCAGTACTCAAAAGTTGCGGTTTCGGGAATACCTGGGGCGATACATGTTTCGATCGAACCTTTTTTTGCCTTTAAGCAAAAACCAACACTCACCCCTGAACAGATTGATTCTGTTCATAAAGAACTGGTAAAAGCGATTGCCATTGCTGATCATATCAGTGCCACGTTTTCTGATTAAACCAACATGAATGTTGGTTTTTTATTGTAAAACAGACTTGACATTTATTGGGTGTTATCTTACAATATAATTGTAAAACAGACTTGACATTGAGGTGATGTATGAAAAAATTCGTTATTTCTTTAATATTCCATGGTTTATTAACAATTGCATTGATATGGATTGTCTTTTCTTTCACTGTATCGGGTGATCCGCTCAGAAGCTTCACACTGTCGTTATCGTTTGTCCCAGTAATCTTTTTTATTGTGATAATTTTTGCGAACTATTTAGTCTTTAAACGCATTGGCGTCTCAACAAAACATGTGCCAAACATTATCATTAGTGATGATGAACGTGAACAACAAATCATTAATGACACCGCTTTGTTTGCTTTTCATAACATCGCACCCTTCATTACTGCGATTGGGTTTGTGATCATTATATTTGGGTTTGGCATAAACATTCAAGTGGGGTTAGATGTGGACGGTGTTAGTTTATTAAGATGGGTCGGGACAACAATGGTTTTACTTTTGAGTCTTCCAAGTTTCATTCATACGTTAATGGTCATTTTTAAGATTAGGCATGTTGTCTAATGATTGTTTTTAACCATGTGAAAAGCCATCGCATGCAAAAGGGGTGGACTCAGGCCGAACTTGCTGAAAAACTAAATGTCTCAAGACAAACAGTGATCGCCATTGAAAAAGGTGG
>SKFU01000027.1 GCA_007117835.1 Candidatus Izemoplasma sp.
GGTTGTAAGGTGCTGCAATTTTTTATAAGGTATAACATCTTTGGAGGCGCTTTCTAAGAAGATAAAATCCAAGAAGACAGATAATTAACGTTAGAAGCATTGATTATCGAACGGAGTGAAAAAGTGATTTACTGTTATGGCGATAGTATTACAAAAGGGACACCAGGACTTTCATACACAAAGTATATTAAAAACAAAAAAATAAAAAATTTCGGTTTGGGTGGTGATACGTTACAGGGTCTCATTAAAAGGGTCTACCTAACTATTGACAAGCGCCCGACAGACCATTACATAATCCAAATTGGGACCAATGATGTTTTACTACGCTTTCTAAAAAACCATTCAAACAGTTGGCGTATGACAGTCAATCGTCTCGTGAAACGTGGACGCTTTTTGTGTGATGATGCCCAACACTTTTACTGTCTATACAAGGACTTTGTAGAAGGATTATTAAACAAAGAAAAACAAGTAACATTAATTACTATTCCCTGTCTTGGAGAAAACGTTGATAGTCCATTAAATCAAATAGTCAATCAATATAATACTAAAATTTTAACCATCGCACGTGATCATGCCGTAGATCTAATTGATTTTAATGCTTGGCAAAAAAACATCCTCAAATCAAACCCAAGTGTATCGGCTTACTTCATTTCCCGAAATCCGTTTCACATGGTACTGGATTCTTTATTGACACTATGCCCCGTGTTTAGCAAATACTTAAGCAAAAAAAGAGGGCTATTGACAACCGTTGATGGTTGTCACCTCAATAAAGTTGGCGCCGAAGGTTTGGCAAAATTATTATCCTTTAAAAAAGTAACCACGGGTACCGTTTAGAATAAAAAAATAATCCCCTTAATCGTCTTTCTATGTGGGCAGGGCTAAGCGATGCGTGTAGATTGCTAAGAAAATTTGTGAATATTCGTAGAGGTGCACAATGAACGTTAGATTAATTAAGTTGACAAAAGCGTACGAAAAACAACTGGGTGAGATGATTGACGAATGGACATTAGATCAAGCTCTTAATCACACCAATCGTTCACCATGGGCCATTTTTAAAAATGACTATCATGATTTTGAATACTACTTAAATCATTTAGAAATGAAAGCACCCACTGATGGAAAAGTACCAGATTCGGTATTCTTTTTGTTGGATGAAGACAGAAATATTCTTTTAGGCGCTGTTAATATTAGACATTACTTAAATGAATTTCTTTTAAGAGAGGGCGGACATATCGGTGATGGAATAAGACCGAGTGAAAGAAGAAAAGGATATGCCACTGAACTGATTCGCTTAGCACTTATTGAATGTAAAAAACTCGGAATAAATAAAGTTTTAATCATATGTGATAAAAGTAATATAGGTTCATCAAAATCAATCATAAAAAATGGTGGAATACTTGAAAATGAGTTTATGAACTCTGATGGTGAGATCGAACAAAGATATTGGATTAATCTTGAGTAGAAGAAATAAACTAATTCATATCGTCCTTTTTTTATTTACATCTGTACAATAAAAACGCAGCGAATAAAAATTGACCGATTTTGCAATGTCTTAAAAAAATGTGAAACATGCCAATGTATTTTCAAGTTAAAAGACTTAACGCAGCCAAGAAAACAAGTGTCAAACAACCGGCTATACTATTGATGAATTAGATTCAAGTTAAAAACAATGACGCTTTAGTCATAACTATTAGTAATTATGCCATGTTCTTGATATAATTATTAAAAACTAGACACAAAGCACTAGAATAAAAATAAAGGTCAATATATGATAGCTCGTTGGAGGTCTTTATGAAAAAAAAAGTTAATGAACACTATTTAGAGAAGGAACTATTTGAACTCATTAAGACAGACACTTCTTATTTTAATTTTGTTCAAGAAGGTTCTTTGGATGGCATGTGGTATTGGAATTTAGAAGCCATTGAAGATGAGTGGTTGAGTCCTAGATTTTGGGAAGTTTTGGGCTATGATCCAAAGGAGAAAACACACAGTTCATCAGAATGGCAAGACATAATTTTTAAAGATGATCTTGCAAAAGCCACAGAGAATTTTAATAAGCATCTTCAAGACCCCAAACATCCGTACGATCAAATAGTTAGATATAAACACAAAAACGGATCAACAGTATGGATTCGTTGCCGAGGCATTGCAATTCGCGATGAGCACGGTAAACCCATTAGAATGCTTGGCGCCCATGTGGATATTACTGATTTAAAACAAAAAGAGTTTGCTTTGATTGAAAGTGAACAAAGATTCCACGCGACAGTTCAAAGTCTTGATGATGGGGTAGTAATCCATGCGTTCGATAGCTCGATTATTGATTTTAACAATCGCGCATTAGAAATACTGGGTTTAAGCAAAAATCAACTGCTTGGGAAGACCGCAAGTGATTCTATTTGGCGTTTTGTCGATGAAAATGAAAAGCCTCTACCTGAGGATAAATATCCAATAACTTTGATTTTAACCAATAAAAAACCAATCAATCATCTTTTAATCGGCGTTGTTCAACCAAAAAATAAAGCGATAGTTTGGGTTCAAGTTAATGGCACACCAATTTTTGATTTGCATGGCAATATCAAAGAAGTTGTGATTAGTTTCTTTGATGTTTCACAACTTAAAAATTCAATTAAAGAATTAGCTGAAAGCGAAAATCGATTTCGGAATTTATTTGAAAAAGCACCTTTTGGATATCAATCGCTGGATGCCGCAGGTCGCTTTCTAATAGTAAATGAGAAATGGCTTGAAATCATGGGCTATTCAGAAGAAGAAGTTATTGGAAAATGGTTTGGCGATTTTTTGACACCTGACATGAAAGCACCTTTTGAAAAACGATTTGAAATGTTTAAAAAAAGTGGCAGTGTCTATTCCGAATTTTCAATGAAAACCAAAGATGGCAATGTTATTTTAGTTGGATTTGATGGGACTGCATCGTATGATGATAACCATGAATTTCTTCATACACATTGCACCATAACAGACATCACTGAAATCAATATTGCCAATGAAAAATTAAACCAAAGAAACGCCTTGATCGAAGGCTTGTTTAATCATATGATTTCAGGTGTAGCTATTTATGAAGTGATCAATGATGGATCACGCGGAAGCGACTATATTATTAAGGATTTTAATAATATCTCTTTAAAGTGGGAAAATAAAACAAGAGATGAAGTTGTCGGTAAAGCACTTTCTGAATTACACCCCAATATAGACGATTCAGGTATTATAGATTTTTTTAGAAAAGTTTGGAAAACGGGAGAATCAATCACCTTTCCAGTTAGACAGTATGTGAATGGGAATTATAATCGCTGGCATGAAAATAGAATATTTAAACTGCCTACCGGTGAAATTGTCGCAATGTATGATGATGTTACAGAACGTGTATTGATTGAAAAACAACGCGACAAAGAACAAAAAGACTTATTGACATCCCAAAAAATTGCAAAACTTGGCACATGGAGAATGGATGTTAAGACTAACAAAGTCACTTGGTCTGAAGAACTCTATAAAATGTATGGCTTTGATTCAACCAAACCAGTCCCGCCATATACAGAACACATGAAATTATTCACTGAAAAAAGTTGGAATCAGTTATCCACTGCACTCGCATTAACGCGTTCAAAAGGCATCCCTTACGAGTTAGAACTAGAGATGGCTTTAAAAGGTGAAGCCAGAGGATGGGTGTGGGTAAGGGGAGAAGCTGAATATGATGACCAAGGACACATTGTGTCGCTTACTGGCGCAGCACAAGACATCACAAAACAAAAACGTGCTGAATATGAAATTATCCATGCAGCCAATCACGACTATCTGACAAATCTTTACAATCGTCGTTATTTTGTCAACGCCTTTAATACGTTTGTCGAGAATAAATGCTCTTCACTCGGATTGATGATGATTGATATTAACGGATTAAAAATTATCAATGACGCATACGGGCATGTCCAAGGTGATGATGCGATCAAACGGGTATCAAATCTACTGAGGGATGTGTTTAATCAAGATGAAGTGATTGCTAGAATCGGCGGTGATGAGTTTGCAGTTCTCATACCGCGAAAAAACGATTTACAACTTCAAAATTACAAAGACAAACTATTTACGCGTTCTAATAATATTAAAATTCACAATATTCCAGTCTCGCTTGCAATCGGTTACGAAATCCTTAAAGACACCGATGAGAATATTGATGAGCTGTTAACTAGAGCTGAAAACCAATTGTATCGGCATAAGATTACTGTTGGAGATAGTATTAGAAATCATGCGATTAAAGCTATTTTAAACACATTAACCGAAAAATACGAAGAAGAAAAGATTCATTCTAAACATGTCAGCATGATTTGCAAAGAAATCGGTATAGAGTTAGGACTTAATAAAGAAGATATTGACATCTTAGAACTCGCAGGTATGTATCATGATATCGGTAAGATTTCAATTCCGGACGCCATTTTAAATAAACCAGGGAAATTAACAAATGAAGAATATGACATCATTAAAACACACACCCTAGTAGGATATCAAATATTAAGAGCAGCCGATGAGTATTCTGGTTTGGCAGAGTATGCGTTATCTCACCATGAAAGATGGGATGGCAATGGGTACCCCAAAGGCTTAAGCGGAAAAGATATCCCACTATTTTCGAGAATCATCAATATTGCAGACTCATTTGAAGCGATGTCAGCAGACAGACCTTATCATAAAGGGAAACCGATAGAAGAAGCAATTTTAGAGATTAAACGATGCACAGGCACTCAGTTTGATCCTGAAATAGCCAATATATTCATAGAAAAAGTATTAAAGCATCAACCATAAAAAAGAGGCAAGACACTCGATGTATTATAGTTTTGAGTGATAAATAGTCTATGATAACGAAAAACAATTGATGTTTAACGATATTCATGATTGGTAGGATTGTTGGCATTATATTTTCTTTTCTCGTTTTTTTACAGGCACGCCAGTTTCTATGGTTTAACGCCTTTGTTGTCTCAGTTATCTTTGGGGGTACGCATACACTGAACTAAACACAAATCGTTAGACAACTACTGGTTTTACAAAAAAAAAGATTCTTCCCCATTAGAAGAATCTTTTTAATGTCAATATAAAGCTATTTTGGTACGCGAAGGTTCATTGTCACTTTGCTATTAACCAATCATATGATACCTAAAGCGTATCTCAAGCAAGAAATGAATACATTCTTCATTTCAATTTCAACCCCATATCAAATCACAGTTAGAGCATCAAAAGTTGAACCATGCTTTA
>SKFU01000068.1 GCA_007117835.1 Candidatus Izemoplasma sp.
AAGAAGGTTCGGGGCATCCAAGTTTATCGAACAGCCGTTTGAAGCGACCCATATTGGTGGGAAAAACAGCTTATTTAAAACATTCCTAAAGCTAGTTACACACAAAAAGAGACGTTTTTTAAGGTACGTCTCTTTTTGTGTGTAACTCCCAACATGAGTCATTTTACCTCATAATTGTTCACGCTTAAAACGCGCTTGGTTATTCTATAGTCTTTTTTATTGATTCATCAAGAAACTTGTTTATAAAATAAATACACGAATTCTACGCACTAAGTATTCACCAAATCATTCAAATTCTTTTGATTAAATCCTTTTACTTCAAGTAGTTTAACACGTGTTAATGGTTTTTTGTATACAATGCCTTCTATAGATTATCATTATAGACAATATAAACAGGGCTACTCAAATGTTTGGACAATCTCTAAACATAGTTCAGTTAAACCCAAACGTATATCTGTTTTATCGCGCCAATTGCGTGAATCCCATTTTTCCTTAGAAACATCATCACCACCATAAATTATGGCGCCATAATTTACATTTCTAAACTCGCTCACTGCAATCATCGCAGATTGTTCCATTTCAACAATAATCGCACCTTCTTCTTTACGCAAATTAATGCGAGCTAACGTTTCTCTATAAAAGGCATCCGTTGTCCAAGTCTTTCCAACAATATAATCAAATTGATTGGCATCCAAATACGCGGTGATTTTTTTTACGATCATCGGATTAGCGTTTATTTCTCTACTCGGTTTAATGTAGTGATAACTCATGCCTTCATCGCGTATAGCAGAATCAATCACAATAAACTTACCCACAGTTAAATCGCTTCTTAAAACACCGCCACCACCACAAAACATTATATGTTTAGCACCAAGTGCTATAAAGTCATCGAGAAAACCAGCACATGCTGGGGCACCTAACCTACCAGGCACTAATGTAACGTCTTTGTCTTTGAAACGGTAGATTTCAACATGATTTTCCCCTTTTAAGGTATCGGTTAAGTAAATATCCCCACGTTTAAGTAAAGCATTGATTGCATCGATAAAAAAACAGACGATTAATCGCTCACTGATTTTATCATGTTTTCTTAGTATATGATCAGGATTAATCAATGCGTCTTTACTTGGATCAAATTCAATGATCGGAAACGCTTTTTTAATCATAGTACACCTCGTTATTATCGCTTTGATTTAAGTATACAATACGATCACTTAAAGACCAACTAGAATTAAGAAAAAGCGTTTTCTACCCACAATATTAAAGATGTTCGAAATCAAGTTCAAAACCTTAGCAGCGTTTCGATAAAGCAAAAATTACGAAAATGTTAACTGATCACTAAAATAATATCGGTGTTCAGCCAATGGGATTTATTGTAATCAATCTATTGACCTTTCTATATAGACGCATGAAGCCTCAGGTGCTATAATGATTTAAGTAAACATAAAACCTAAAAACAAGGCATCTTAAAATAATGAGGTGGTATTTTATGTATCGATGTGTTGTGATTACTGGTGATTTGGCCGCACTTAAGACGACCATTACACGACGTTTACAGTCCGATCTTAGATTACCAACACTGATTAAAGATGACATCAAAGAAGCGTTATATGACGCGTTCGACGTCATAACTGATGACTTACAAGCCGTGTTATCATCGTTTACCTTTGATTATATGATGGCGCTTGCTAAATCGACACTGACATCGTCATCAATCTTGTTTGAATCGAACCTTAAACCTGATGAGTTAAGTCGTTTAGAATCGGCTTTTGGTGATCAATTATTGGTCATCTTTTGTGGGGGTGATGTCGCCGTGCGGTATCAACGCTACCTCGACAGAGAAAGTTCGAGGCATCCCGCACATAAGCGCTATAAGACGCTATCAGAAGAGTCTTTTCAGCGCGCTTTAAGAACCCCGTCACCTGCTATGGTCTACGTCGATACAACCGTTTTTAATGAAGAACACTATCAAAATGTTTTGGGTTATGTACAGTCAAATCTTCGAACTACCTAAAAGACCCCTCTTTTAAAGAAAAATAATGTCGCAAACTCAAACACAATAACGATTAGTAGTACATATTTCACTTCACTAAATAGTAAAATCTAAGACCATAGACTAAGGTGCAATTAATTGGCCACATAATAATACCGAAAACCAAGGGGATAACGCATGAAAAAATATAATACATATTTTGACAAAATAAGTAAAAAAGTGCCGACTTTGCAAATCTACTTAGAGAGTAAGCGTAAAGATTTTTGTTATCACTACTCTAGTTTGGACACTAACCAGAGTTTTCATAGCGCAAGCATTGGGAAAGTCTTTTGTGCAACGCTTATCATGATGGCTGTTGAAGCAGGTAAAATCGCTTTAAATACCAAAATCGTTTCACTGTTTGAGGTTGATATATTAGATAAATTGTTTGTTTACAAAGGGATTGATTACCAAAAAGAAGTTACGATTAAACACCTTTTAAGTCATACATCAGGGGTGAATGATTATTTCGAAGGTAAAACAATAAAACACCCAAGTTTTATGCAAATTGTGATGCAGGATAAAGAACATTTGTTTACACCTGATGAACTTCTTGAGTTTACTAAAAAATACCAAAAAGCTGTGGGCAAACCAGGGAGTAAATTTTTGTATTCTGACACAGGGTATTTGTTATTGGGAAATCTCTTAGAAAAAATTTATCAAACAACTTATGCAAAACTATTACAGGAAAAAATCTACAAACCACTGGGTTTAAAAGATACAGCATTATGCTTTTATGATGAAAACTTTAATCCAGAACTGCTTGCGCCGATTATCTTTAAAGGGGTAGACATGCGTTTAGCAAACAGTTTAAGTTGTGATTACTCTGGCGGTGGTTTGCAAACCACCACGCATGATTTGGCCCTATTTTTAAAAGGTTTGTTTAACGAAAAACTCATATCAAGTAGTTCTATAAAAGAAATGATGTATGCACCGCATTCGTTTCATGGGATAATGCGATATGGCCTTGGCATGATTGAGGTTAAATTTCACCGCTTAGTACCTTGGATGAGAAATTATCCCGCACTTTATGGTGGATTGGGTAGTTTATCTGTTCATGCGTTTTATGATCCTGTGCATGATGATGTGTACATTATAAATTTGGGTGACCCATCGAAAATGCGTAAAAGTTTTATGATTTTAGTAAAAATGGCTAAATGGTTAAATAAAACTTAAAGTTATCGTCGTATAATAACGAAACAGTCGTGTATTAACCAAAAAAATGACTCAATGATTGTCACAACAAACAGGGAAGGTTAAGAATAGTTTAACTGGGCGTGTTCATTTGAAAATAAGCCACTAACTGATGTTGTTGGATATTTAAGATATGAGGTAGAGAAGATGGAGTATTGTGTCACTGATATACACACATTAAAAGAAAAAAGATTAATGCAAGTCGAAATTATGTACCGAGTGATTTTGTTAATCTATACAGATGATGGGCTATATGCAGTACAAGATAATTGTCCACACCTTGGGACATCATTATCGACAGGAAAAATAGAAAATGACACAATTAGATGCAAGGACCACGGCTTACCCATATCACTTAAAACAGGTGAGGTAGTGAGTGTTAGACAAGCAGACTTTTTAAGACTTGATAAAGCACACAGAAAGATACAAACCTACCCTGTCGTTGTAAAAGAAGATTATGTGTATATTACCCTATGAGAATAATTCAAGTAAACTAAAAGGAATGACTCTGGCTAGTGCCGTAATCATTCCTTAAGGAGAACTTGATTTTTTTTATAATTTTTAAGTCATCGATATTGATTCAAATGATTTAGTCAATTATTAATTCGAAATTTTGCTTGACTTGCATTGTTAAAGTCGGATTTTTAAGTAAATGATCAACGACCAAATCAAACATGCTTACTGTGTATTCTTTAATCAGTTCAGCGGATTCATACATCGGATAATCTCCCCCGCCTTGCGCACGATAATTGTTTAAAACAATGGTATAGCACTGATTTTCTTGTATTTCTTCACCGTTTATGGAAGCCTTTATTAAGCGGTTCCCCTTTTTTTTGCTTAGATTAAAAGTATAGTCTAATCCATCAAAAATATCGTAATTGTAGTGTTCAACTTTAGGGTATAGGAAGCTTGAATCAATGGCGATTTTTTTATCTTTAATTGTAAAGTATTCTGCGGTTCTTTCAAGCGCTTGTTTTAGCGCTTTCCCCTTAATTTTTAAGACTTGTATTGTGTTGGGGTAAACAAAGTTTGCGGCAACATCTCTTAAATGAATTGTTTTTTTAAAACCAATCGCTTCATTGGGTAAAGATGCTGCTGATATTTGTGCTGAAGATAAAGTAAGTTGGAGTTGATTAATAAACTGAAACATCGGGTGTTTAATTTTGCGTGCATCGAGTTGAGATGATATTGTCATATCAAGCGAGGTTTTAGCAATGGGACGATCTAAGTAGTCTTGGGTGGCGTTTTCTAAAGCTTGAAAAGTTTCAGTGAAGACGGGTTCATCGTCGAATATGTTGTTGACTAATTTTGTTTTTTGGATAAAAACACCGTCATTAAAATCAACAGTGACATGCCCAAAGTTCTTTACGTTAGCGGCTGTTTGAAGCACGAGGGTATTGTTTTTACTTTGGTAGACGGTTGGCATATGTTGATGCCCACAAAGCAGAAGATCAATGTCTTTAATCTGAGCTATTTTATAACCCATATTTTCCTTAGTTGGCCGGCCAATCGCTTGATTAGTTGTTAAGTCTTTCTCAAAGCCACCATGGTATAAGACAATGAGATAGTCAACGAGTGGTCTGACTTTTGCAACATATTTTAAAGCCGATTCATAGGCGTCTAAAAACGTTAAGTTTAGGATATTTTCGGCTTTTTCCCAATGTGGGATATATTGCGTAACAATACCAATAATACCAACTTTTTTTCCATCGCTTAAGGTTTTTATGATGAATGGGTTGTAAGCATTTTTAGTCTTTTTATACACGTTGGCACACACAATATGAGCGTTTAGGTCCTGGATAACTTTGTTAAGGTAATCTTGACCATAATTGAAGTCGTGGTTTCCTAAATTAACCGCATCATATTTTAACAGATTAAATGCTTGTATCATCGGATGAATGGATTCATTAGCGTATGTGCGATAATAGTCTAAAAGAATATTGCCTTGCAAAAAGTCACCATTATCAAGTAAAAGGGT
>SKFU01000043.1 GCA_007117835.1 Candidatus Izemoplasma sp.
TTAGATGAGAACGACTGGGATGGTTGGAAAATATTAACCGATAAACTCGGTAAAAAAATTCAGTTGGTTGGTGATGATTTACTGGTCACAAACACCACTAAACTCAAAAAAGCTATTGAACAAGGCATCGCCAATAGTATTTTAGTTAAGGTCAATCAAATTGGGACACTAACTGAAACCTTTGAAGCGATTGAAATGGCAAAACGTGCTGGATATACCGCTGTTATATCACACCGTAGCGGTGAAACCGAAGACTCAACCATTGCGGATATCGCTGTGGCGTCGAATGCTGGACAAATTAAAACTGGATCACTGTCTAGAACCGATCGTATTGCTAAATACAATCAATTGTTACGTATTGAAGATGAATTGGGTGAAACTGCCCGTTATAACGGATTAAAATCATTGTATAATTTAAAATAGTAATTATTTAAAACGGCTTTTTAAAGCCGTTTTTTTTATTAATACCTAATCAAAAAAACATTTCTATCGTTTATTTTATAAATAATCATTTTACTGTTTGTTGATTCAAGCATTTAAACAATATCGCATGAACGATACACTATATTTAACCAAAAAAGCCGATAAAAATGGTTGAATAAGTGTACTAAATGACTTATAAGTGCTAATCGTCTAATGATTAATATTTTTGTTATAATCTATAATAAATATCAATCATGATGACTGAAAAAATGACGTTTTAACAACTCTGTTTATTGTTGTTATTTATGGTAAAACTGATATACTATTCATGATTGAAATACAATGCTTTCGAGGTGAAACCATGGCAGTTACCTTTGGACTTTATGCACTACTTGCAACAATCACAGTATTTGCGACTGTACGCGCCGCACATTATGTGGATGAACTGGATAAAAAGACCCGTATTAGTGGTGCAATAATTGGTGGTGTCTTATTGGCGACGGTCACATCATTACCTGAATTTATTACAACGATTACCGCCACAGTTGTACTTGATAGTCCAGGGTTAGCCTTTGGGAATGTTTTTGGCAGTAATTTGTTCAATATATTAATCTTGGCAGTGGTTGACTTGGTTTTTATTAAACATTTGTTCTTTAATAAAACCAACACGGGTGTTAAAACCAATACTTTGGTTATCTTTATGTATATGGTGTTTGCATTGCCGTTGGTTTTAAACCGTATTGGATTGCTAGATTATGATCAAACTGGCATAACGATTGGGCTAACGTTTAGTGTGATATCACTTGCGATTATTGGCATCTATGTTTTTGCACTACGCAGTATGTCAAAAGAACTTCCCAGTGAGAATGAAAGTACATCAACCTATAGTCTAAAGCATATTTTGATTGGCTTTACTGCTTGGGCCGTTGTGGTCGTTGTTACCAGTTACTTTGTGACAGTAGTGACGAATACGATTGCCATTGAACTCAATATGAGTGCGTCATTTGCAGGGGCAATATTTTTAGGGGTTGCGACAAGTTTGCCAGAGTTTACTGCAGTAATCACTTTGTTTAAACTAAAAAACTATGCGGTTGCTTTAGGCAATATTTTGGGTTCTAGTGTCTTCAATATGATGATTATCAGTGTTGTTGATGTTATTAATATTCGTCGAAATATTTTTGATGTTTTGAGCACAGATATGGACTTACGTAAAAATATATCTTTACTCTTGATTTTAGGGCTTGTTAACTCTATAATAGTAGGTGTTGCTTTGGTGAGGAAACCGCCTAAAAATAAGTTTATTTATGGCTTACCAAGTATCATTATTATTATTTCATATTTAGTATACATCGGTTTATCTTTATAGGAGGTATAGTATGAGAATTCAAGATATATTGTTGATCCTTTCAGCCATTTTACTCATTACATTGGTTGTAATACAAAGCTCTAAAGACAATGCTGCTAGTGCGTTTAGTGGCGAGAAATCAGAGTTGTTTGCGAATCAAAAAGAACGCGGCTTTGAGTTGTTCTTAAGTCGCACGACACTAATCACATCGATCGCATTTATTGTATTATCTATCTGGGCAATGGCTTCTTAATAAGGACACTATTAAAAGTGTTCTTTTTTTCTCAAATGAGGAGGTGACTGAATGCAAGATAAAATTATTGCATTTTTAAAACAAGAAAAGGGTAAAAGATTCACAATCCAAACGTTGTCAGAAGCTTTAGATTATACCAAGGCAGAAGACTATAAAAACCTTGCGATTGCACTCAATACCCTCGAAGAACAAGCGATCATTATCGCCAATGAGCACTATGCGTACACATTGCTAGAATTTACGCGTTATGTTAAAGGCACGCTTGATGTAAAAGCCAAAGGCTTTGCTTTTTTGCGTATGAGTGATGAAGATACTGAAGATATCTATATCGCAAAACATCTGTTAAAAGATGCGATGCATCAAGATACCGTCTTAGCGAAAGTCGAAAGCAGCCCTAAAGGGTTAAAAAAAGAAGCCGAAGTTGTGCGTGTTTTAGCACGCAATTTTACCCATATCATTGGGACGCTTGTAAAACGTAATGATCGTTATCAAATCATTAGTGACCACAAAAGCATCACCCTAGATATTGTTGTCGCAGAAGACGATTTAAATGGTGCTAAAGTATACGATAAAGTACAAGCCAAAATTATTAGTTATCGTTATCAAAATCAAATGACTTGTCGTGTCAGTCAAATTATTGGTGCGATGAATGCACCGGGTGTCGATATACTCAGTAAGGTGTTTCAGTATAATATTGATCCAATTTTTCCTGAGATTGTTATTAATGAGGCCAAACAGTTTAAAGCACTTGATACTGATGAAATAAAAAATCGTGAAGATTATCGTGATCGATTTATTATTACTATCGATGGTGAGGATGCAAAAGACTTTGATGATGCTGTTGAAGTTTATCAAAAAGACAATGGGCATTTTTATTTGGCTGTGCATATTGCTGATGTCGCACATTATGTGCGCGAAAAATCAGCACTTGATAAAGAAGCCTATCGTCGGGGCACAAGCATCTACTTAGTTGATCGCGTCATCCCTATGTTGCCAGAAAACTTAAGTAATCATCTGTGTTCATTAATGCCAAATGTTGATCGTTTTGTTATGAGTATTGAAATGGACATCGATGCCAGTGGTCGTGTCAAGGACTACCGTATTTTTCCTAGTGTGATTTGCTCAAAAGCACGCACCACATACACTCAAGTCAATGCATTGCTAAATGATTCAAACGCACACAATGATGACTTACTAAAGATGTTGCAAATGATGGCAACATTATCCAATATTTTACACATTCGACGCACAAAAAAAGGCTCAATCAATTTTGAAACTGAAGAAGCCAACATCACCCTTGATGATCAAGGAAAAGCCATTGATATTACTTTAAGAACACGTGGGACTGCAGAAAGAATGATTGAAGAAATGATGTTAATCGCCAATCAAACCGTGGCAGCGCACTTATCATATATGCAGTTACCAAGTATATACCGTGTGCATGATGCGCCAAAAGAAGAAAAGCTTAACCGTTTATTGTCGATGGCAAACGCTTTTGGCTTTGGTGTGAATGCACGAAAAGAAATCAGTCATAAAGAACTTCAAAAACTATTACAAAAAGTCAAGAATACTGCCAGTGAAAAAGGGATGAACTTAATGATGCTTAGAAGTATGCAAAAAGCCGTTTATACCACCCATAACATTGGCCACTTTGGTTTGGCTTTCGAACACTACACACATTTTACTTCACCCATAAGACGTTATCCGGATCTCATGGTACATCGTCTCATCAAACGTTATTATAATGATTCTGAAAATCATTTAAAAACGATTGCGCATTTCGAATCCATTTTACCAACCATTGCTGACCACGCCAGTCTTAAAGAAAGAGCTGCAGTCCAGTTAGAACGCGATGTCTTAGATATGAAAAAAGCTGAATACATGGGCCAATTCATTGGGGATACGTTTGAAGGACACATTAGTGGCGTGACTTCATTTGGTATTTATGTTAGTTTAGCTAACACCATTGAAGGGTTAGTTCACATTAGTGAATTAAACGATGACTACTATGAGTTTGATGAAGATTTCATGCGCTTGATCGGCCGCAGAAAAAAGAAACAGTACCGCATGGGAGACCCAGTGAAAATCAAAGTATCTTCGGTTAATATTTTAGAAGGCCAAATTGACTTCGTGCTTGGCAGTGACATCTCATGAAAGCACTAGCAACCAATAAAAAAGCAAGTCATCAATATGCCTTAGATGCGCGCTTTGAGGCAGGTATTGTGTTAAAAGGCACCGAAATAAAATCAATACGCGCATCACGTGTCAGCTTACAAGACAGTTATGTACGGATTAGAAATAATGAAGCATTTATCGTGAATATGCACATTGCTAAATACAAAGAAGGCAACATTTTTAATCATGATGAAAGACGCACAAGAAAACTGTTGTTACATAAAAAAGAAATTATAAAACTGAATAATCAAATGTTACGTGATAGTGCTGTATTAATACCGACTAAATTATACTTAAAAGATGGGTTATGTAAAGTTGAAATCGCCCTTGCAAAAGGCAAAAAAATGCATGATAAACGCCAAAGTCTAAAAGAAAAAGATATGAAGCGTCGAATGGAAAAAAGCATGCGTATCCATGAGTAACAAGATTTTAGCCTATTGGATTTAAACATTTATCCTTTATAACCTTTCATCTAAATCAAAACATTCACTATGTTACAACTTTGTGATATAATACAGATATGGGGTTGTTCTGGATTCGACAAGGTAATTAGCGCTTGATAAGCATGTCTTGGTTGTGCAAGTAAAAACACAAGGTTAAATATAACCGGAAACACAAACTATTCTTACGCGGCTTAAGTAAAAGCCCGACTACCATCTTTTGCAGTCTACGGCTTCAGATGTGTAGACAACTTAGTAGACTATATATGTAAAGCACCGTCTTAGCGTTACATAAGAACACAATAAGACTCGCATAATCTTTTGTTGTGTATTGCTCAAGGTTATGTCAAATTATCAATACACTAAGCATGTAGAAAGTTTAGTTGCGATTATTTTGGACAGGGGTTCAAATCCCCTCAACTCCACCAAA
>SKFU01000041.1 GCA_007117835.1 Candidatus Izemoplasma sp.
ATTGAAGAAGATACCTTAAAAGAACATCTTAAAAGCCAACAAGTTGAGTCAATTTTGATTTTTCCAATTTATGTGAATGGTACATTTGAAGGTTTTATTGGCTTTGATGATGTTAAAGTTAAACGAAATTTCAGCTTGATTGAAAAAAATCTTTTGTCATCGTTTTCAAAAAGTATTGAATCTGCAATTGAACTGAGACACAGCATAGAAACGCTAAGTGTTCAGACACAAATATTAGAAACTGTGTTTGAGTCAATTGAAGACGCCGTGGCTTTGATTGATCAAAACATGCAAGTTCAACTGATTAATGAATCGATGAAAAAGTATTTAAAAACGCCATTTAAAAAAGGTATGACGTGCCAATCGATGATGAATACAACGTCTGTTCTTTGTAACGATTGTCCTGTGAAAATGAGTTTAGAAACTGGTAAAACGCATACCTTAGAAACACAGTACCATTACGATGGTTCTGAAATGTATGTTGAAATTCATAGTTATCCGATTATCGATAAATCAAATCATGTTATCACAGGCGCTGTCCAAGTCATTCGCAACATCACCGAACGTAAAAAAATGCATTTAAAACTTAAACACTTAAGTGAAACTGATGCTTTAACCGGTCTATACAATCGCACATTTATTGATGAGTTACTAAAAACACTGAACAACAGAGATGATTATTACATTATTTCTATTGACGTGGATGGACTAAAAATCATTAATGATACATTTGGTCACAGTCGTGGTGATACGATGCTTAAGTTAACCGCCGACATCATCACGATGGCGTGTAAACCTTACGATACAATCGTTGCACGCATCGGCGGCGATGAGTTCATTGTTATTGTCTATACTGAAAGAGAAACCATCTTAAATGAATGTCTGGATAATTTACGCAATCAGTTTTTATTACACAATGAAACCAGTGAACTATATTTAAGTACGAGTATGGGGGTGTCACGAAGTCATAAAAGCACCACTGCGTTTGACGTGTTAAGGAATGCGGATAGCCAAATGTATACACAAAAATTACGAAAAGGTCAAAGTGCGAAATCACACATTATAAGCACATTACTTGAAACATTAAAAACACGTGATTTAACAACCCGTGATCATGGTGACCGTTTACTAACATTAATTACCGAGTTTGCAACAGTATTGGGCATGTCTGAAGCGAAAATAAACCAACTTCAAACACTCGCAGAAGTTCATGATATTGGTAAGATTGGGATTCCCGATTCGATTTTATTGAAACCTTCTAAGCTCAGTGAAACTGAATGGACTGTGATGAAAACACATCCTGAAAAAGGCTATCGTATTACATCAAACAGTCCAGAACTAGCCATGGTTTCTGAGTTTGTTTTAAAACATCACGAACACTATGATGGCTCAGGGTATCCACTAGGTATAAAGGGCAATGAAATTCCCATAGAATCGCGCATTTTGTTAATATGTGATGCGTATGATGCAATGACCTCAACTCGGCCTTACCGTCAAGCATTGGGTAAAGAAAAAGCAATGCAAGAGCTTATGGATAACAAAGAAACACAGTTTGATCCTGAACTGGTTGACTTATTTATAGAAAAAGTACTCAATCGTATTGATTGAGTACTTTATTTCATAATAACTTGATTAAATTTACCATTAAGATGTCTAACAGGCGTCATGGTAATAAAGGCATTAGGATCCATCTCGATAACGATTTTTTTAATGTCGTATACTTCATGACTTTGAGTAATCATCCACAGTATTTGTCTGGGTTGACCTGTATAAGCACCGATGCCATTAATCAGCGTAATCCCTCGAATAAACTGTTTTATTAATGCTTCTTTAACGTCATCACCACAGGTTGTCACGATATCTAAGCGAACGCGCTTATATGCTGTATGCAGCTGATCAATCAATAAATTTGAAACCACAAAAGTTAACAAAGTGTAAAATGCAATTGGCGCATCAAAAATCAGTAAAGCAAGCAGTAAAATGAAGCCATTCACAATGATTGAAACAAAACCAATACTAATGTGTTTTTTTAAGGAAACATACTGACTCACGATATCCATACCCCCAAGTGATGTCCCAGATTTAAGGGCTATCGATGCGCCAACACCAATCGCAAGCCCCCCAAAGATACTAGCGGCTAAAATATCATTGCCAAACAAGTTGTCTTGAGCATCAAAAATCCCCAATAATACGCCCTGCAACAAAATTGAATAAATTGAGTAATAAACAAATGTTTTTGAAATACCTTTAATCCCAATAATCATCACGGGAATGTTTAACACTACAACGATAATCCCTAAATTGATTGAGATACCAAGTTGTAAGAATGCGTATTGAACTAGCAGTGAAATACCCGTTAATCCACCAGGTATTAACGCGGCTGGTATGACAAAAAAGCTGATGCCTAAAGAAAAGATAATGGTACCAACGCTAACCCAAAACAAGCGCTTTATTTCAAATGGTATATTCATAACGTCACCTATGTTAAAATTTCATTTATAAACCCTATTCAATGTACTTGTTTTTTCCCTTTTCGTCAAGCATTATCACCAATTATTTTTATGGTGATAAAACACCCCAATCAACCTATGATTGGGGTGTTTTTTTTGTTGTTTAGATTATGGTTGAGAAAAATCACTCACACCGACTTTAATGTCATGATAATGATGAAAATTCAGTGAGCGCATGACGTGTACTGAAATCGTAATATGGTCTTTCTTAAACTCCAATAAATCATCAAACTCATTAATGATTTCATAGTCTAAAGGTAGGAAATAACTTCTATAAAAGTCCATTATTTCTTTTTGTGTAGCCGTACTAATGTAGTGGTTTAACTCTCTTTGATATGGCGTTTGATCCCAATAATCAGTGACCTTAAAATAATCGATGCGGATGGCCTCAGGGTAGCGAGGCGCAAACGATGAATCGACGCCGTAACGATCTGATAGCGGTGCGTTCCCAGCTTCAATATGATACAGTGGAAATACCAGTATGCCTACTGTTGTTTGATTGTTTGAACGTGTTGAGAAAAGACCCAGATAATACCGGTAGTGCAAGTCAATAAACACGGTGTAGTCGTGGGGTTCATATGACAGTTCACTTGGTAAATGCGTGTATGTCAAAGCGCCTAAAGCTTCAATCCATTGGGTGAACGTACTTGTTGCTTGGGTTTCATCTTCTGTGCCCACATAGTAAAAATAATGATAAGCACCATCTGATGTTTCTTCTAGAAACGAAAACCCAGCTGGTGGCGAGGGCTTGTCAAAAATATAAGTATGTTCTTGATTCACATCATTACCGTTATCACTGGGTAATGTTTCATTGTTTGAATCATTGTCAAGTCGTGCACATGATGCAAGTATACTAATCATTAAAATACTGATTATCATGATACTTTTTCTAATCATAAGCAGTCCTCCTTTTGTATTAATTATAACCGAACTGCTTTAAATTACAAAATACTGCCGTCTTTTTTGCTACTTCAGTGTTTAACATAACGCATTAAACAGTGTTTTATGTTTTGTTTTAAAAAGTCCTATAAGTAAAGTTGTTTAATCATTATCCAAACACTAAAAAAGGCCAAATGTAAGTATGCATTACATTTGGCCTTTTTGTGTTTATTTTACTAAGTTTTTCAGTGCTTTGTATGCTTCATCTGAAGCCGTTGCTGTGTAAAATTTTAATTCATGTTTTGTTTGATTTGTCACGATAATTACTTTTCTTGGTATTTCTTGATGGTTGTCGTCATAGCGGACGCCAATCGGACGTTTAACTTTAAGGATTTGTGTGATTGGGATCTCGAAATTGCCTTCTGTTTCAGACAAAATGGTGTCAAACGACTTGTTTTCATAACTTTCGTACAAGCGTTCATTGCCTGACATTGTTGCGACAAGTCGCGCTTTGAAACCTTTGCCCTTTAATGACTCTACTAGCGCTTTGTCATCGGCTTTACGCATTTCCTTAGTGTAACGGGCAAAAATGATACGCGTTGACGTCAGTACCAGGTTATAAGAACGTACTTTTAAAAACCCCTCTTTACGCGTTACATTAGGAATAATTTGATATAATGATTCTTGGCTCATTGTTTCCCCCTTTTTATTTTTATTGGAAAAGCAATTGCTTTTTAACCACCACCAACAAAATGTGTGAAGACGATTTCATCACCCGCTTGAACCGTTTCATGAAAGCGTTTAAGATGCATTACTTTTTCACGGTTAACAAACAATACGGCGTGTTCAAGTTCTGTTTTAGGGATATGAGGATAAATCGTTAAGATCTGTTCAATAACACTATGGATAGTCCCGGGTTTTACATTAACCTCAGTCACTTTGTAGCGACTTCTTATTAAGTTAAAAAATTTAACCGTAACCATGAAATCACTCCTTTTTAGGCTTTATCCGTGTTATTTTAGTACTTTATCAACAAACAAGTTAACGATATCACCATCAAACTGGGTTCCTGAATATTGCTTTAGTTCTTTTATCGCTAAATCTACCGATATCGCCTTACGATATGGACGGTCTGAGGTCATCGCTTCATAGGCATCCACAACCGCGATAATCCGCGAAAATAAAGGGATTTGATTGCCAGATAATCCGTTTGGATAGCCTGTACCATCGATACGTTCATGATGGGTCATTGCATACTCTGCTAAGTTTGAGTATCGATCGGCTGCACGCAATATTTGATAGCCGTGTGTCGTGTGTTCTTTCATGACTTTCCATTCTGATTTTGTTAGTTTGTCTGGTTTTTTCAAGATGTCATCCGGAATAGCGATTTTACCAATATCATGGTAAAGACCCGCCATTTCTAGTTCTTTTATGGCTTCTTCACTCAACTGCATGACTTCGCCGATGCGTCGACAATAATGACTGACTGTTTCAGAATGTCTTTTTTCTTCATCGTATTTATTTTGTAAAGTTTGTAATATTCCTTTGATTGCATCATTTCGCATGCTACTTGAGCTGGTTACTTTGTTTTTGTACATCTGGTTTTCGGCTTCTGTAAGAGACTTTCTTATGTCTTTTTCTGAATTTTTTTTAAGTGTGTATCCAATGGCAATTGAAAGTGTTAAATTTCGTACCAAAATGTTTTCGGTGGCTGTTTTTATTTTGTTTGAGATTGCTTCGAGTGATGCAAGACTCGTATTTGGTAACAATAACGAAAATTCATCCCCTCCAATGCGGGCGATAAAACCATCAGCACCTTTGATTTTAAGGAGCATATCGGCAACTTTTTTTAATGCGATGTTGCCTGCACCATGACCAAATGCATCATTGATTATTTTTAGGCCATTTAAATCCATAATCATAATGCCAAGTGGGTAATGACTACTGTTATCCATTTTCATTAACATATCTTGAAAGTAGCGTCTATTCGGTATGTCTGTTAAGTAATCATGATTGGATAAATGAAGAATTTGGTCTTCTTTATTTTTTCTTTCAGTCACATCCATTACTGTCGAGATGACTTGATTAGAGTTTGGTAAAGGTATGTTGTAGGCCGTAATATATTGCGTTTTTTTGCCTTTACGACGAATCGGAACATCTTCCCACACCATATTTTTGGGGTTACCAGAGGCCATGGCACTCAATACTGTTTTTTTAATCATATCACGATCTTTTGGGTGTTCAAAGACTTTTTCCCAAAATGTTCCCGGTTCAATATCTTTCTTATTGATGCCATAAATCGAGGCAAATCGGTCATTCATATAGGTAAAATCTATTTCTGGAATCACTGTGTTTACAGCAATACCTATCGGCATTTTATCCATAATTAGTTGTAGATGATTTTTAGATTCTTGCAGTTCTTTCTGACTTTGTTCTAGGTTATTTAGCGCTTCTTTTTTTTCGGTTATATCCATATCGCTACCTTGATACTTTATCAGGTTATGGTTTGAATCATAGATCGGCATAAGGTATGAACTAACCCATATAACAGAACCGAATTTATTCTCTAACGGATTAACGAAATCGTTTACGATCAGTCCTTGATGCATGCCTTCAAAACCGACTTCACGGTAAAATGAGCGCATGTTTTCAGGAAAGTAATCATAGAAGTATGTTCCAAGCATTTCTTCGGGTTCGTAGCCAAGTACGTTTTTAACTGATTCAGAGACATATGTGTACTTGCCAGCCAAATCAAGTTCATAAACAAACGTACGACTTTGTTTGACAAATTGCTCGAAACGTTGTTTTTCTAGTGTCAATTGATTGGACGCATTTTGAATATGTTGATATTGAACTTGTAATCTTTTATTGTCCTGTGTTGCTTTTTTTAAGCGTTCTAGTTGATGGGATTTGTCCTTATATCCTTTGACCAGTTGCTCGCTTTTTTCATTCAGTTCAATGTTTTTAAGAAATTGTGCCCGATTCATTTTTTCAATATGATAGGCGCCAATCATCCCTAACACATTGGCAATCGCTAAAAAAATACTGCTGTAATAAAATGTTTCTCCGATGTTGGTTTGGGTGATTAAAACACCTAAAAAATGAAATATAAAAATTGTCCAACCAGCGATGGTGGCTGGAATAAATCGTAACTGTACAATTAAATACCCTGAAAAATAGATGATGAAAAGACCACCATAATAGACAATGTTTTCAGGTTGAATAATAAGCATATAAGCAACAACCATACCACCCATAACATAGTTAAAAGCAATCCATGGCTGATGGTATTTATGAAATGATGGATAATATGACCATAAAATCGTAATAAGAAACAGTGGAATAACGACCAAAAAACGCAGGAAGGCTAAGCGCAACCAAATATCAGGATAGTATATCCAATCCGTGACACTCAAAACACCATAAAAAAACGCAAACAGTAAAAATGTGATGCGCAAATAGTTGATGCGCAACAATGCACTGTCTCGGTTGAATTTTTGTTCGGTTTGAGGGCTAAATCCTTCTTTTAGACCCATCAAGCGCCTCCTGCCTTGTGGCATAAGAGTTTTTACATATTATATCAATATTTGATGCAGCTTACAAATAATTCGTGTAATAATTGGGTGGTTTTTTTTATAGAAAATTATGTGTTAAAAGAAAATCATGCACAACTTTTTCATACTGTATAGGGTTTGTTTCATAAGACTGTGCATGATTTGCGTTCGGACAAATATACACTTCTGGCGGATTGAAACTGTGTGCTTTTAAGTGATGAAGGTGACTCACATCAATATAATCATCGGCGTCTCCGTGCACCAGTAATATCGGGATTTTAAGACTTTTTATGTGCGTTTTGGGCGAGATTTTAAACAGTGGAATACGGTATTTAAGACGTGCGAGTAATGCCGTTGGATAAATCATAAAACTCGGGATTTTATGACGTCGCCATAACACTTCTTGAGATTGTTTAGCAAAATCACTGTAGGCACAATCACTGATAATAAAATCAATCGCTTGGTGGTCTCCACCCATAAGGACAGTCGCACCACCCATTGACTCGCCCATCAAACCAAGTGATTTTGTCTGGGGAATCCGTGTTTTAACATACGCAATCCAAGCATGTAAATCGGTGCTTTCTAAATATCCCAAAGTACAGTATTTACCTTCACTGTTTCCGTGGTAGCGTTGATTCGGTAAAAGTACATTGTACCCACGGTTTAGAAACATTGACGCATACTTATATCCGCCATATAGTGTGTATGTGTGACCATGCATAAAAATCAATGTTTTGGTCGATTGATTGTCAATCCATTCACCTTGCAATTTAAGTCCGTTATGGTGAATGCTTACGGGTTCAATACCGTGTGTCTTTAATGATTCAAAATCAATGATGTTTTTTTCAGTCTCTAGGGCCAAACTGTCTTCTAAAGTCCATGTTTTTGGTTGAAACATTTTGCGGGCAATATATACTGATAACCCAAACACTATTATTAAAATGATGCCAATCAATCCATACACTATTTCCATAATTATCCCCTTTATACTTATTGTAATTATTGGTTTTATTATACTGTTTTTATTGGGTTTGAACAAGTGTAATTCAAAACGTTAAGTTCATGGTTTCTTATTCATTCGCTTATCATTTTAAAAATTTGTATTTTAAAATGGATGGTTTCAAATGTTTTTTTTATATTATGTATAAATTATGCTTATTTTTTTAGCCCTTATCGAACATTTGTTATATAATGTTTATTGACTGAAAGGGTGGTTTTTTTGGAACATTTATTGTTTGCATTTAATGTGCTTTTTCCGCTACTTTTGCTGGCGTTTTTGGGTGGATTGCTGCGCACTAAAAATATAATTCAAAAACCTTTTGTTGATCAACTGAATGGTTTTATTTTTAACATTGCCTTACCCGTGATGATTTTTCATACACTCGCAAGCAGTGACGGGTTTGCAAGCATCACCGTGGGTGTCTTTATTTTTGTTGCGACCGCAACCTTATTTATCACGGGGATTGGGTTCTTATTGGTCCGACTTAAACCTTGGGATAAAGCCACAAAACCAGTGGTTTTACAAAGCTTGTTTAGAGGCAATTATGTGATTATTGGGATGCCTTTAGCCCTCAGATTGGGTGGACAAGAAGCACTTGCAGTGTTGGTCGTGCTCAATGCCTTAATGATTCCACTCACCAATTTGCTTAGTTATGTGACTTTTTCATTATTTCAAGACAATCAATCGGATAAGACGTCGTTTTCATTGGTGCTTAAACGAACTTTTTTTAATCCAATCATGATTTCAGTCGTTTTAGGAATGGTTGCTTATCTGTTTACAGATACGTATACACGATTAACTTCCACAGTGACAGTGATTCCTGATACGATGGCGATGATTCAAGCGACAGTAACGCCGATGGCGTTACTTGCGATTGGTGCACAGTTTCAGTTTAAGAAGATTCAAGCGGTTAAAGCCATCTTAGTCTTTGCAGTGATATCGCGCATGGTGGTTGTGCCATTGATGGTGTTTTCGATGGCTTATCTGTTAAGACATCAGATTGATTTTAGTCAATCTTGGATTGCGCTTGTCGCGCTTTTTGCCAGTCCAGTCGCTGTGGCCAGTGTGGCGGTGACAAAAGGATTAAATGGCGATGATGAACTGGCCAGTCAACTGGTTATTTTAGATACCGCTGTCGCTTTATTCACGGTGTTTATCGCCATTGTATGGATGCGTTCTATGGGATTATTTTAAGGAGATGATTACGGTATGAGACGTTGGATTAAAGCACTGGTCATATTGTTTGGATTAATCGTGTTGTATCAAATGGTTGGAAGTTTCTTTTTTATCATTAGCATGATTTTTTATGGTGATATTGAGTCGATACCAGGTAATGTTAACGTGATTGGTTTAATCTTCACACAATTGTTCATGCTGGGGTTTGTTTTTTTAATCTTTAAAGATCAACACGTCAAAACTTATGTTCGGTTTATCCCCATCAAACGACATATGGTTTTTTGGTCTTTTGTCGGTGGGGTTGCTATTTTACCAATCAGTACACTGTTGATTCAAGCAATGCATTACATCATGCCAAGTGTGGTCGACAATTATATTGAGTTGATGGACCAAAGTTTGGGTGGTGCAAACCTTGTGATTACATTAATATCTGTGGCAATATTGGCGCCTTTGGTTGAAGAAGTGATAATGCGTGGTGTGCTTTTTCGTCAACTTGAAACAGCCACAATGCGACCGATAGTGATTGTATTATTGAGTGGATTAATCTTTGGTGTGTTTCATATGAACATTGTCCAAGGTGTATTCACCACTGTCGCTGGTATTATTTTCGCTGTTGGATTTTTGTGGACTCGATCGTTATGGGTGCCTATTATTATGCATTTAGCCAACAACTTGTTTGCCGTTTTAATTGGCGAAATTCCTTTAAACATCGTTGAGTCATCACCATTCACTATTGTTTTTTTCGTATTAATGCTTGGTCTGCCTTTATCACTGTGGATGATTTATAAACAATCACGTTATTTAAGCAGTTCTGAAAGATAAAAAAAATGCAGATGTATTCTTAAGTTACACATCTGCATTTTTTTGTTTTAAAACCATTTCATTAGCTTAAATAATAGTACCATAAATCCGCTCAGTGTGAAGCACAATCCGATAAACACAGCCAAAGCATGTTCATACGCCAATATCTCAAAATAGACAAAGTTCATGCCGAAAAAGCCCGTAAGAAAAGACAAAGGGATAAATATTGCAGAAAACAAAGTCAGCGTTGTCATAATTCGATTCATCGTGTTCGATTGATTATTGATTTGTAAATCGAGTAAATGTCGCACCATTTCTCTGGCTTGATTGATTTGATTATCAAGTCTTTTTAAATGGTCCACTAAATCATCATAAAAGCCTTTATTTTTCGGTAAAAACAACACACTTTTTTCAAGTGCACGTTCGAGCTGTTCTAATGTCGGATAAACAGTATTCTTAAGTTTTAATAAATGCTTTCTAGTGCCGTAAAATGATTCTTGTTCAATACTTTTTGATTCAAGAATTTGTTCTTCATATTCGCTTAGATTGTTTTCGATTTTATCGTAAACAGCGATGTGTTGATCGGTAATGATGTCTAAGCATAAAAACAATATGTAATCAATGGTTTCGCTGCATTTCTCTTGAAAATAGTCCGTGAGTGGCACTAAATATCTGGGGTGAGATTCATGAAAAGTGATGAGCGTATCTTTAAACATTAAAAAACTCATATAATCACTGTGAATCGAATCATCAAAAAGATATTCTAAATGAATGACACCAAAAATATAGTTGGGTTTAATTTCTATTTTATTACGTTGATTGACATTAAATATGTCTTCTAAAATAAGCGGATCGACTGCATAGTATTGTTTTAAAGACTGAATCGTGGCGATATCATTTAACCCAACAACTTGAATATAGTGGTTTTTATCGTTTTCGGGTTTAAAACTATCGGTTATTATTGTTTCCGTTTGATCAAACTGATAATGAATGATTTCTGTAGGAACATTTGGGTGATTACCTGTGTAAATTAATGATTTGGGTGATGCATGGATTTTTAATTTCATATGGCCTCCTCGTATGTTGATGATTTACTGATTATTATCAATGTGTTAATCTCTTGTCAGTCATGCATTTATTGAGGTTAACTATTTAGCCCATTTTAGAATCTAACTGAGTATCTTAAAGCATTCATTGGTTAATAGTGTGTCTTTGGTTCACATACATTATACTGAGAAAAGCTCTAAATTGAAACCTTCTTTTATTGTAAGGTTTTTTAAGCGAAAGTTATAACACCGCATTTTCAGGTTGTTTTCTTGTTCATAAAATAAACCCCTAAACAGTTGTGTTTAGGGGTTACTCATATAAAACTGGAGGGTTTTATACGATACGAAATAGGTTTTATTGATAGAAGAACGATTAGTAGTTCGATGTTAAATCCGTTGATGTTAGCGCGCCCGTCTTACGCGTTTTGACATGGGCAATGTCAATGTTTAACAATTTGATAATGATGCATTGTTCTGTCATTGTCAATGTTGGTGTTAGTTTGGCCTCTTTATCGATTATCCACTGCTTAATTTTGTTGGTGTGCACTGCTGTCTGCACATTGTTTAAGTGCATCAAGTTGGTACATTGTGGAAATACGACAAGATGAAAAATCGGCGGGACCTTATACTGCTTTAAGGCGTTTTGAATACTAACGATGGATTCTGAAATGCCTTGATGATAAGGATTTCTGAACTTAAGTGTTTTTTTTCTTGAGTTAAAGTGACGGTGATTAAAACCAGGATTCTTTGTTTCATATGATGCGGTCCAGTATTGATCTGTCATCTGACCCTTAATCGTCCCCTCATAAGGAATTAGTGAAATTAGATAGAGCGCTTTTCGGGTGAGTAAAATCGCAGTAATCGTCTGAGATAAAGTCGTATTATCTATGATGCTATTATCATAAAACACACCTTGATACTTTTTAGCACACTGTTTCAATGATTGCCTAACTTTCTTATCATAACGACTGTACTTATTATTCTCGTACTCTTTATACACAAGATGGACACTAAAAATCATGATAATAATCGGAATTGGGTACCACATACTAAACGCCCCTTAATGGTTTCACTGAGAGTAACAATATCATTAAAATCGCGATAAATACAAGGTTCGCTGTAAGGTGCCAATAGCCTAGTATAAAATGAAACGTCCAAACACAGATATATATCATACCCATCCTTAATCCTACATCGTGCCCACGGCGCACGATGAGCCCTTTTCCCCTAAGAATCGTTTCTAAATACGTTTTGAGTGATTGATATATTAGAATGCTTATCCCTATCGGTAACACCAAATCGAATACGGCATATCCTGTTTGTGGCGATATTCTAAATATCCACTCAAACACATTTTCATACATAACTATCGCACCCCTCAGCTACGGCTAGTATACGTATACTTAAATCAAAAGAAAATGGAATTCCATATATGCTTGAGGAATTCCATCAAAACTGGGCTTAATTTAGGCTTTAACTGTGATAACTTTGAAATCTAAAAATGCTTTTAAAACATGATTACACACATGATGTGAAAACAGTAAGTTTGCAATAAATATGATTGGCATAAGCGTAATATCAGCTGCAGCAAAGCTAAAAACTGTGATGTTTGAAATAAACATGAAGGCACTGACAAAAACAATGAATGCATCATACCCATACATTGCCCTAAACAGCCACGTATGAAAGTGATCGGGTACTTTTTGAAAAGGGAGTTGTTTAAAGCTAATTAAGTACGTGAATGTGGTGATAAAAATGGCCACATAAAGAACAATAAGCACAACAATCGCAAGACCTAAAAAAACACTGAGCGTTTGTTCTAAAACAATGTTTAACACTGTGTACGCAAGTAAAGTCGCTAAAACTGAAAATATAAATTTTATGTTTATTAAAACGAATGTTAAGGTGCTTTGTGTATTGCTTGGGTTCATTTTTCGGTAATACGCACTATCGTTAACATCCATAGTTATCTCGTGATATGTCGAGTTTTTACCGTTCACAATGCTAGATGCACTAAAGATGAAAAGTAAAACCCAACTAATAATAAAGGCTGTATCGATTATACTATAACTGAAATAAAAGACGGATAGTGAAGCGAGTGCGGCAAATAAAATGATCAAAAAAGGCACTGGAATAAATGTTTCATTAACATGACGAAAACGAATTTTTTTGACTTGCTTTAGGGTTTGTAACGCGCTCGGTTTAGTGCTTTTTTTTGTCTGAACCCCATACAGTTCATCGGTGCTCACTTGAAATAATTCAGCAAGTTTCATCACCATTTGAATTGACGGCTCGTTGATACTTTTTTCATAATTACTAATAGACGAATCTGAAATAGATAATTTCTCTGCAAGCATTTTTTGAGTCCAGTTTTGTTTCATACGATAAAATCGGATGTTTTCTGCTATTTTACTCAATAATATCCCTTTGTATAATTAAACATATGATTAATTATACGCCCTTTCTTTTTAACTTAAACACAACTGAAAGTAATGACATGTGGATGATGGTCAAACAAAAGTTGACCAGGTTAGTTTGAAATGTGGTTGCGGGTTAATGTCTTGGCGTTTTGCTTTATTTAAAGTCGTGAATATTTCTTTAATTTTATCATAGTTTAGTTAAAAAGACGTTATTTTTTCATTATTTATGGACGTGGCTCAAAAAATCAGTCACAATATGAAAAACCACTAAGTTTAAAAAAATCTACAAAAATGTAGATTTATTCCGTGCTTAATGGTTGAATCTTCACCATCAAATAGATGAATGGTGTGTCGAGTAAAGCAACCAATAACTTAATGATATACGTTGTTATCAAAATATCAATTAAGATCGCATTGGGTACTACGCCAATGAATGCGATGGGGACAAAAATGGCTGTATCAAGCAACTGACTAATGGCTGTAGACCCGATGTTTCTTACAAACAATAATCGCTGTTTGGGTAACATTTCTTTGATTTTTTGAAAAACATACACATCAAACAACTGACTAATAAAATACGCAACAATACTCGCAAGTGCAATGCGTGGAATTAATCCGAAAATCAACAATAGTGCTGATTGCATAATTAGACTTTCAGCAATGGCGTCAAATTGAAGTGCTACTTGCATAATAACAACGACTGATATTAATGCAAAAAATCCTATATAAACAGCTTTTTTCGCAGTCTTTAGTCCATATTTTTCATTAATCAAGTCGGTTGCTAAAAACAAAGTCCCAAACATTATGTTGCCAAGTGTGGCAGTCATCCCAAATAACTCTACCATTTTTACGACTTGAATGTTTGCAATCACTGTGCCCATAGCAATCCATGCAAATAAACCTGTTTTGCCAAACAATTTGTAGCACAGTACAATCATACTAAAATTTAATAAAGCAAACAATAACCAAATCATTTCATTACTCATGATATACGCCCCCTAGTTTTGATACCGCAGGATGGTTTCGAACTGCGTACCGCAATTATTAATTCTACTCATCGTGCTTAACAATGTCAAGCATTTGTCAATATTTATACGAATTTCATTTGTATTAATTGCTAACGGGTTTACGGTATCCTTTATAATAAATCAAACAGCCACTTATTTTAGGGGCATCTCACGGTAGCGTAGTATGCGGAACCCACGATAAAACAAATACACAACAATCATCATCGTTCCAATCCGGTCAATCATTAAAATAAGGTTGGTGTTCGTAAACAAAATTATTGAAGATAGCGCGATAATTACATTGATATCAACAATCATTTTTGCTTGGTATATTTTGCTTTGTGTATCCATAACAGCGTTGCGTGATACACGGTTGAAATGGCGATATCTTAAAGCGAAATACCCATTGAAAACAAGCCCTAAAACAGCAATGCTCAGCCCGATGGTTACATTGCCTGTGGGGGCGTTTAGATTAACGACATTGTAAATTAAGATGATTAATAATATCACTGCGCTAAGCATGAGTACAGCACCAGATATACGATACATCCACTGTTTATAGTCCCTGATTTTTTCTGGATTATCATGAATTTTTTGCATTTTTTTATACATCCATAATGCCACAATGAGCACTGTTAGTTCTACTGTGCGACGTAAAAAATCAGCCAATTGAGTTGTTGAAGTATTGCTAAACACTGCATACAACAATACAATCGGTCCAAGGCTACTAAAAAAAATCGACAAAATCAATGTTTTTTGACGGGTATCTTTCATTTAACCACCCAATATTCCAAACCAAAACCAACTGAGTCCATAAAGCACAAATGCAACACCAAATGGTATGGTTAATGTATCAAACCCTTTTTTAGTGTAAGCCTCAATCGTAGTCGCAATGACTGCGATAATTAATGACGAGATGAGTGCTGACCACCAAGGATTTGATTGATAAAAAACAAGCATAATAAACACCACAATTGACACACTAATGGCCATCACTGTACTTCCTAACCATGTTTTGTTGTGATCTGTTCCAAATGATTTTAGTTTGCGTTTGCCTAAATACTTACCAAATAGTGCCGCTAAGGCATCCCCCACACCCCAACTCATGACGGAAATAACAATAATATCATTATTAGACCGTGGTAAAATACCCCCAAACAATATAAATAACCCAATAAATACCCCCATTGCCATAAGTAACGATATTTTCATTTCACCACCTTTTTTTTGTCGATCCACAAAAGAACGGTTATAAAACTTTGTTTTTTCAAATCCCCACACAATAAAAAAGATGGAGGCGCCAAAAATAACAAGAACAATCACTGCACGCCACCATGACTCACACCGTTCTGTAAATATAAATATTGATGAGGCAAAGCCAATGTGCTGAAACTTACGAACAACCTCTTTTGGCATACGCAGGAATGTTTTAAACATTATCGGCAAAACAGCCAGTATTATTAAAAAATACGCAATAACGATAAGTACAGTGATGAAAACATCCATAAAAATCCTCCAAGACGTTACTTTAATTTCATTATAGTGCGGATTGGTTTTTAGCACAACACAAATCTAAAGGCTTAGGCCATCATGGTTCTTTTCTTTTTCATCTGCTTTTAGGCGATTAAGTTGTATCCTTTAACCAAAACGTTTCATGTTAAACCTTAGTGGTTATAGAAGTCTTCAAGTCTGTATAATGACAATTTATTTAATTATGACTATGGCAGTTTCAGCGTTATTTTGGTAAAATACAAAAGGACATCAGGAGGATGATTGCATGAAATCTTTAGCCTTGAAAATAAATAAACGCTTTTACTATGGTTGGGTTATTGTCTTTGTGAGTGCCTTGGCATTCTTTTTTTCAGCACCAGGACAAACGTATTCTATCAGTATCTTTATTAATGTGTATGAAACAGAGTTTGGTTACTCTAAAACCGCGTTGTCTACAGGTTATAGTATCGCCACAACCATCAGTGGCTTATTGATGATTTTTGTGGGCCGATACACGGATAAATTCGGTCAAAGAGTAATGTTAGTAATTGTGGCGACAATGCTTGCTTTTACAACGTTTTATAATAGTTTTTCAATCAATATCTGGATGATTTTTAGCGGCTTTTTCTTTTTACGATTTTTTGGTCAAGGATCGATGACATTGATTCCTAATAGTCTCGTACCACAATGGTTTGAAAAGAAACGTGCACTGGCCATCAGCTTATCTGAATTCGGAAACTTCTTTGCAACGTTATTAGTACCGATTTTTAATGTGTGGTTAATCCATACGATCTCTTGGCAAAACGCTTGGCGTTTCTGGGGTTTTTCGCTCCTTCTTATTTTTGTGCCTTTGGTACTTTTGCTTGTCATTAACCGCCCTGAAGACGTTCATTTAACGATAGAAAATGATGGTGGTGAAGATGAAGAAGCTGCCAAAAAGTCATTAGAACTGATGACCAAAACTTCATTCACGTTAAAACAAACCCTTGCAACAAGAACATTTTGGTTTGCAGGGTTTATTGGTATTATTGCACCGATGTTTACTACTGGCATAACATTTCACTGGATTGCTATAATGGCACA
>SKFU01000081.1 GCA_007117835.1 Candidatus Izemoplasma sp.
ACCACATGCTGAAAGAGAAAATGCTGCAAATAATAATACTGTTAGTAATGCTAATTTTTTCATAGTAATCTCCTTTTTAAAAATTATGAGCAATCATCGCCATTAGCTGCATCGCCGTTTGCGCCAGCTGTACACCAAGGTAATACTTTGTTTGCGCCATCATAGTCTCTCCAACCGCCTGCATTCCAAACATTTTCATAACCTAAGTGTTCTAAAACAGCTTTCATTAAACCACTTCTAGCACCACTCATACACATTAATACGAGATCTTTCTCAGGATCAAATAAATTGCGTAAAACATACTCCATGTCCTCATTAATGACTTCGTCTAAGTCGATATCAGCTAGGTTAAATGTACCTGGATGATCAAGAACACCTTCGGCATCCAAGAATGCAAAGTAAGGAATGACTGTAAATCCGTCAATCCATCCAATTTCTAACATTGGTGCACTTTCACCTGGATAAACGTCTCTGAAATCAAAGAACTCAGTGTTAGGACGTCCTAAGAAAGTATCAATGTTTGCCATTGTAATTTCAGCAGGGAGTGGATTAACATGTGCTTTTGGTGGCATTACAATACGGAATGTATCGTCACCACGCACCATGCGAGCACCGTTATAGTTCCCTAAAGCACCAGCGTTATGAACATTGTCATATCCAAGTTCTTCTAGCGCCGATTTAACAAATCCAGCACGAACGCCAGCAGCACAAATTAAGACGATTGCTGCAGCATCTTCATTGAATAGATTTCTTAAAGCGCGCTCATCCTTGATATTGCTTGGTGAGAAACTCCATCCATCATCACGAACTAATATGTCAGCGAACTCCAAATATCCAAAAAATGGAATAATTGTGAATCCTTCAATAAATCCGCCGCGCATTTTATCATCGAAATTACGCAAATCAATGAACTGCACATCAGTACGCTCGAATAACTCATCGAAGTTTTCCATGTCGATTGTGATTTCATCTGGAATTGCTACTTCACTGTCGCATGCGATTAAGAACATCGGTAGTGCAAAAATCATAGCAAGTAATAATATTTTTTTCATGGCTTACTCCTCCTATTTTTTGTTTTATAGCCTTCTTTATTATATAAGTAATGAGTAATAATGTAAACATTTAATCCAAAAAAATAGTCTAGAATACAAACTTTTTAGATGAAATGCAAAAATCAATAGTTTGTTTATAAAACTAATCAACTTTTTTATAAAAACACAAAGAAATAGTGACATAGCTACAGTTATTCGTCATTTGCTAGAAAGTCAAAAATCACTTTTGCAAGCAAATTTGAATCTTCTAAAAATGGTAAATGGCCAACGTTTTCCATAAAAACCAGTTGACTTTCATTGAAGTATGCTTGAAATTGTGTACCCAAAGTCATCGGTGTCCAAGTATCTTCGGTGCCATAAATAATTAACACGGGTGTATCAACATGCGTTAAAATGTCTTTTAAATTTGTTTCATCAAAAGCCATCGAAAAACGCTGAAGCGTTGAAGATGGTATCTGACTATTTTGTATAATATAAGGATGAAACAAAGCATCATCTATTGGATTAAAAGAAGCGCTGTTAAATCCGTATCTTTGTACAAAATAGTTTTTAAATACTAAGGAATAAAACAACTTTGGTGGTGGGTTACTTTGTGTACGCGTTTCAAGGCCAGCACTCGAAATCAAAATCAGACTTTGAATCTGATCAGAATACAAGTGGGCATGTCTAATGACAACGTCACCACCCATCGAATGACCAGCCAAATGGTAACGGTCGATATCGAGGTGTTGTAAAAGCGTATGCACTATTATTGCCTGGTTTTCTCTGGAGTAATTAAAATCATCAGGTTTAGAAGAAAAACCAAACCCCAATAAATCGATGGCGATGATTTGTAGATTAGAGTTTGTTTCAATTAGTTTCTCACTGAGTAAGTGAAAATCATAACTGCTACCCATAAAGCCATGAACTAAGACAAGTGTATCGTTGCCGCTTGGATTGTAATGACGATAATTGATTACGTGTTCACCTAATGTCACTAAGTTTTTATCGACATATAATGATCCATTGATATGGTCTATTTTTGCTTGATTAATCTTGTAATGACTGAGGCTGTGGATGGTGAGCATAGTAAGAATCAAAGCGCTGAGGGTAACCAGTAAAAATGTAAGAATGATTTTTTTCATACGAATACCTCTTATTTTTTAAAGATATGGAAAACATTTCCATAAATTAGTTTTACAAATGAATAAGAATGTTATAATAATAATAGGTGATACTATGTCAAATATCAAAGATGTTGCAAAAAAAGCCGGTGTTGGCATTGCGACTGTGTCTCGAGTACTAAACAATTCAGGATACGTAAAAAAAGAAACGCGTGAAAGAATTGAACGCGTGATTTATGAGATTGGGTATGTACCAAATGAAATTGCCCGCAGTATGACCAAACAAAAAACGCGTATTATTGCTTTTATCGTACCACATTCTAACCATATTTTCTTCTCTCAATTGATTTATTTTGTCGAAAAAGCCTTGTATGAGTTTGGTCATAAACTGATGGTCTGTAATAGTGGATCAAATCGTGAAAAAGAGCTTGATTTAATTAATATGCTTAAAAACAACCGGGTTGATGGCTTGATTTTGTTGACGAGCAATGACATTGAAAACTACATTAAACCACACTTACCAATTGTGTCATTTGACCGTCGATTTAAAGGCATTCCATTTGTCGCCTCAGACAATTACGAAGGGGGTCGCTTAGCCGCTAAAAAACTACTTAGTTATAATCCGAAAAAGTTGTTATTTATTGGTGATGATGCACAGGGTGAACTTTCGGATATTAAAACGGAAGTAACCAAAAGAAGACTTGGCTTTGTTGATTATCTGAAAACACAGAACTTTAGTAACTACTCAGTGATTGAATACCCACTGGGTGATTTATTTGTACCGAAAAACTTTCTCGAAATGATGATTCGTGAACATGCCGATGTGGATGGTATTTTCACGATTTCTGACATGGTTGCCGAAGTCATTATTAATGAATTAAAGCGCTTAGGAAAGCGGATTCCAGAAGACATTAAAGTGGTTGGATATGATGGAGTCAAAGGGTATCTAAACTTAGGGTTGACAATCAGTTCAATTGCTCAACCTACCGAGGAACTAGCAAAACATTTAGTTGAAGTTTTATTGCAAAAAATTCATGGTTTAGAGGCGCATGATATCATTTTGCCAGTATCATACGTTGATGGAGATACAACATAATATAAGTAATGAAAATATTTACATAATTTTCATGTAAATGGAAGCGTTTAATTTAAATGACATTTGTATTGACAAAACATGTCATTTTTTATATAATATATCTATGAAAACCTTTCCACAAAATCGAAATTATAGGAGGAATGTCATGTTTATGGATCGTTTAGATGCATTATCAAACAGACCCTATGACATACTCTTATTGGGTGAAATACTTCTTGATGAAACAACAAACCATCATGGTGGTCACTTTATGACCTTTGGTGGTAGTCCTGCGAATATTACAGTCAACTTAAAACAACTAGGGATACGTGCCAGTTTATGTGCTGCACTCGGTAATGATGATGTGGGTAATTTTTTATTAAAAACTTTGGTTGAACATGATGTATCAACGACATTAATTCACCGATTTGTTGGACCTACAACCAAAGTCTTGCTGAAACAAACGACAGAAACACCCACGCCTGATTTTCATCGTTCTTCAGATCACCATATACACTTTAATGAAACACTTTATTCTCAACTGTTGCAAACCAAGGTCTTACATTTATCGTATTGGCCTTTAACAAAAGAACCTTCACTGACAACAGCTTTAAAAGCCATTGCAATTGCAAAAGAAAACAATGTGCTAATTAGTTTTGATCCGAACATTCATGCGCAACTGAAAACCGAAGAAACGATATCTGATGCAGCGTTAAAAATACTTTTTAAACAAGTCGATATAATCAAACCTTCGCTAGATGATTCTGCACGTTTGTTTGGTTTTGGTTATGATAAAGAATATTACATGAATCAATATGAATTGTTAGGGATACCACTCATTTTAATGACACTGGGTAAAGACGGTGTATTTGTAAGCCATCACAAACAGCGATTTTCTATGCCGACTAAAGCAGTGGATGTACTTGATGCTACGGGGGCTGGTGATGCATTTTGGTCTGGATTTTACGGCGGTCTATTTAAAGGATTAACATTAGAAGAATCGGTGCTGGCTGGGCAATTAACAAGTTCAATTACGCTAAAGCACATTGGCGCGATTGCACCCCTGCCAACGATTGAAAAAATAATTCATGAGGTGAAGTCGCGATGAGAATAGTGTTTTTAAATCCGCAAGGGAATTTCGATCGAAACGACTCATATTGGACCGAACACCCTGATTTTGGCGGGCAACTGGTCTATGTCAAAGAAATTGCTTCAAGTATTGCAGCTTTAGGACACGATGTTGATATTGTTACCCGAAAATTTAATGATGATAAAATCAAGGGGTTTCATGAAACTTTTGATACCTACGAAGGCATAGAAAATTTACGCATCGTACGAGTTCCATGTGGACCGAACGAGTTTTTATCTAAGGAACAATTGTGGGAGTACTTAAATCAGTGGGTAGAAAACATTATTCATTTTTATAATCATAACGATGAGACCTTTGATTTTATTACCACCCACTATGGCGATGGTGGTTTAGCGGGTGCACTTTTAAGTGAAAAAACAGGTATCCCATTTTCTTTTACAGGGCATTCCCTCGGTGCACAAAAAATGGATAAACTTCATTTAAATGAAACGAATGTAGAAACATTAAATGAGCGGTATCAATTTGCCAAACGATTACTCGCTGAAAGAACCAGTATGCAAGGTGCTAGTGTAATTTTTACTTCGACATCACAAGAACGTGATGAACAGTATAAACACAAAGC
>SKFU01000055.1 GCA_007117835.1 Candidatus Izemoplasma sp.
AAAACAATCACTGATTGGTTATTTTTCAAAACTTTTTCTGCCAATGCTAAGTAAATCTCAGTTTTTCCACTGCTCGCCACACCATGCAGTAAAAAGGGTTGATAATGATTGCGTTGCTTGTGGATAGTTTCTACGATTAATGCTTGGGCATCATTTAAAGTCACAGGTTGTTCATCACACGCATATAAACTTTCAATTTCACGGTATTTTTCTAGACTTGTAAATCCGATGATTCCTAAAGTTTCAAGTCTTTTTAAGGTTTGTGAGGCAGCTTGGGTTTCGGTCATTAATTGACTTTTAATAATGGGTTGTTTCGCAGTTTTTAACGCCGCAATAACTGCCAGTTGTTTTTGGCCTTTCACCGGCCCTTCGTTTTTTAAATAGACATAAATGTCTTTTACTATATTGGCGCGTTGTTTAAACACAATGTTCGTTTCAAGAATACCTTGTTCTATTAAGGGTTTAATTAATTTTAGTTGTGGTTCTAATGCTTTAATCGACACAACATTACGGTGCGAAAAGTAAGGCTTAATCGCTTCTGGTAGTGCCTTTAAATCATGACACACCAGTTGTGTTTCATACGTCATTTTTAATGCTGAGGGCAACATCGTTTCAATCACACTTAAACGTGTTTGGGCATAGTTTTTACTCAGTGTTTCACTTAGACTTAGCAGTTCTTTGCTCAGCAACGGTGTGATGTCTTTGATGCCAATGATTGATTTTAAATTGGTGACGGGACTGGCATCTTTGATGCGGTGCACAAAGCCTGTGATTTTTCGACTGGTAAACGGTACGATAACACGTTGACCGACGGCAATCAAAGATGACATTGACTGTGGCACTAGATAATCGAATACTTGATCGACGGCACGATGTTTTACATCTACAATGACTTCAACAATCATCGGTTTACTCAATGAGCTTCAACTTTTTGAGTGCGTGTGATATGCCGTCATCATCAAACGCTTTTGTCACATAATATGCCAGAGCCTTAATGTGTGGTTTTGCATTACCCATGGCAATCGACTTAGGAATGCTTTCAATCATTTCTTTATCGTTGTCGCCATCGCCAAAACAAATGCTTTGTTCAAGGCTTAGTCCAGTGTGTTCTAACACTGCCATGACGCCATCGCGTTTACTCTTGTTTGTTGGAATAACATCGAATCCATCACTCAACCAAGCCACAAGTTGATGGTTCGGTAAATGATTTTTTATGATTTCAAACGTTGGTTTATCAGCAAATGCCCACATTTGGTATATTGGGTGCTTTTGTGCGTAGTTAGCATCGACAATTGGCAAAGGGATATTGACATCATTAAAGGCATTAGCAATTTGGTCATCTAAGCGGTTGATGGCTTGCATGTGTTTACTAATAAAACCATAGGTTAAGTTAAATTTTTCAAATACTTTGATGACTTGATTAACAGCCACTTGATCCATCGGGTAATCCGCAATCACTTGGTCTTTGTGCCAAATTATTTGCCCATTGATGGTAATAACATAATCAATATGTGGCCAGAGTGGTTCTAAAAAATCAAGCATGTAAAAAGCACGGCCTGTCGCAATGACGATAATGACGTCTTGACGGGCATGCAATTGTTTGATCGATTCAATTGTATTGTTAGGGAACTCTCGTTTATATGGATCATAAATTGTATGATCAATATCAAAAAAAACAATCCATTGTTTTGTCATCGTATCACCCACAAGAAAATTATAACACATATGCGTATATTTATATGCCAAAATGAGTTATAATAGAAGCTGTGAATTACTCGATTCAGATTAATTTAGGAGGACACGATAGTGCAAAATCCATTTTTAAAACCCCACGAAGTTGGTGTTTTTGCATTGGGCGGTCTTGGTGAAGTAGGAAAAAATATGTATTGCGTTGAAACTAAAGATGAACTCATCATAATTGATGCAGGCGTCATGTTTCCTGATGAGCAATTACTGGGCATTGATTATGTAATTCCAGACTATACATATTTACTAGAGAATCAAGATAAAATCAAAGCATTGGTTGTCACACATGGTCACGAAGATCATATTGGTGGTATCCCCTGGCTTTTACGTCAAGTAAAAATACCTAAAATCTATGCTAATGGTTTAGCCATTGGTTTGATTAAAAACAAAATGTTAGAACACCCAGGCATTCATTTGCCTTTGTTTGAGTACTTTGAAAATGATATCATTCGCTTCAATCAGATGAGTGTGTCGTTTTTTAGAACGAATCACTCAATTCCGGATTCGTTTGGTATTGTGGTTAAAACACCGCAAGGAAAAATCGTCCATACTGGCGATTTTAAGTTTGATTTTACGCCGACTGGACCGGATGCTGACTACGCTAAAATGGCGCGTCTAGGTCAAGAAGGTGTCTTATTGTTGTTAAGCGACTCAACTGGCGCTGAACTGGATACTTTTACCAAAAGTGAAACGTTGGTTTCTGAGAGTATTAAAGAGATTTTCTCTCACATTGAAGGTCGTGCAATTGTTGCAACATTCGCATCAAATATTCACCGTGTACAACAAATTGTTGAGGCAAGTATCGCAACACATCGAAAAATCGCGATATTTGGACGCAGTATGGAAAGAACAGTCGAAGTTGGCCAATCAATGGGTTACATTAAAGCCCCTCATGGGACATTTGTTGGTGGCCGTGCGCTGCGACATTTCAAACCGCATGAGATTACAATATTATCTACAGGTTCCCAAGGAGAACCATTTGCCGCGTTATCACGCATTGCGAATGGCACCCATCGTCAAATTAAAATTCAAGCAGGAGACACTGTGATTTTTTCATCAAGTGCAATACCTGGGAATCAAAGCAGTATTAACCGTACCATTAATCAATTGTTTAAGCTTAATGCTAACGTCATAACACACTCACCGCTAAATGACACCCATACTTCTGGTCATGCAGGTAATGAAGAACTAAAGTTAATGCTAAAATTGATTAAGCCGAAGTTTTTTATGCCTATGCATGGTGAGCATCGCATGTTAAAAATCCATGCTAATACTGGTGTGGCATGTGGTGTCCATAAAGATAACGCATTTGTCTTAGATAACGGTGACGTGCTTGCTTTAACACAACATCAAGCGCGTGTTGCAGGCAAACTCCCTGCAGGCCAAGTTTATATTGATGGTAAAGGCATTGGCGATGTTGGCAATGTTGTGCTTCGCGATCGCAAGATTTTAAGTGAGGATGGTTTGCTTTCAGTGGTGATTACGATTGATGTTGAAAACCACAAACTGATTGGTTCTCCAGCGATCGTCTCACGTGGCTTTGTTTATATGAAAGACCATGCGCCGTTAACCAAAGAAATTAGTTTATTAATTGAAAAATACATGGAAACTGTGATGCGTAGTAAAACGTTAAACATCGCTAAAATAAAGCGTGATGTTATTCGTGTTTTAAATGATCACATTTACACAAAAACAGAGCGTAGTCCAATGATTTTACCGGTGGTTATGGAAGTCTAAATAAAACGTCTAGTTAAAAATAAACTAGACGTTTTTTATTTTGTGAAATCCGTCGCCAGAACTGATTTCAATGATTTCAAGATTGCGTTTAAAGCGTTTTTCGTAATACTCAGTTAAAGCATCGAATGAGGGGTTAGCGTCTTTATCGAAAACCGTAAGTAGTCCAGCACTCTTCGTTGTTCCTGTCATGCGTGTTGCTAACGCGCCCATCGTGTTAAGGCGATCGACTAAGAACGCGATTTCTGGAATATTAATCTCAAACAATTGTGTTAATGATTCTTGGGAATGATTTAACAGTTCAAACAGTATCGAATATTGGTGTTTTTGTAATGCTTTGTAGCCTTGTAGAGCACGATCGTTTTCAAAAACCACATGTTCTAATCGTTTTAAAATATTTTGGTCTTTGATTTCGTGCTTCAAACGATTAAAATCATTGAACTCTACATCACATAAATCGTTAATAGGACGTTTACGAAAGATGAACTTAGTGCCTTCTTTAATATCGTTATACCTAGATTTTAGTTTTAATTCTAATGAACTTTCTTGGTAGTTTGTATTAAAAATATACCAACGATAATTAAAAAATTGTAGTGGTGCATATTCATAATTGTAGTTTTTATTCGAAATAAATAATGCGTGGTTTTTTTTACCATATAAAGCATTCATTTGTTGGCCATATGAGGTCGGTGTGATTGCACTCGATTGTTTTATTTGATGGGCAAACTTAATCAGTTTTTCTGATTTATACGCATGGTCATTAATTAACAATAATACCCGAATTAATCCAATGGTTGTGGTGGTCTTTGACGACAACCCAATATGGACAGGCAATTGATTATCGATGGTGAGGTTGAAACCTTGATTTAGTGTATAACCTTCATAAAGCAACTTACTTAAAACAGCTTGAAAATGATGCGGGTTTTCTTCTGTTTTCTTTGTTAACTCAAGCGGTTGATCAAATGTTTGCTTGTGAAAAACTTTCATCACACCATCATCACGTAAATTAAAGGCAAAATAGACGCCTATATTGGTTGTTGCAGATAAAGTGAATCCACCACTGATGCTGGTATGCGCGCCAAGCATGTTGAGTCTACCCGGTGAAAAATAATAATCTGTTGGCAGTGTTTGATACATTGTCTGATGTGTTGTCTGCATGTTTTCAATCATTAATATCCCCCCTGAAACTAAATTAAATGGTCGGTTGAAATCTTTCTTTCTTGATTCAATACAGATTTAAAACCACTAAATATTTTTTGTGTCATTTTTGCGTCTTCATAGGCATCATGACGTTGGTTTTTATGAATTGGTGGCTCGTATAAAGCATAGGCATTCATCAATCCCAAATCATCTTTAAGCAAAAACACATTTTTGTGAAGCTGCAATAAATTGATGAATCGTGTGCTTCGATTCAAGCTGGGTA
>SKFU01000036.1 GCA_007117835.1 Candidatus Izemoplasma sp.
GTTTCACTCGCACTTAAATACATTTCAAACGATTGCAGTTGTGGCATTTTTAACAGCTGATTGGCGTTTTCTTCAAGCATCTTAAAAATTACTTTTTTTGATGCATTTTTAGGCACACTCATTGTGTAAATGCCATCGATTGGCGGTTTGATAATCATTTGCTTTTGACCTTTTCTGCGAATGATTTCAATGACCATTAACTGATTTTCATGTTGCCATTCAATTGTCATAAAATCTCAATCGTTTCTTTTAACAAAGCCGCAACTTTTTGAGCTGCAATGCGAACAAATTGATTAAACTCAAGCGATTGATTTTCCGTGCCTACTTGATCTGAAATTGAGCGAATAACCAAGGCAGGTATTGAAAAATGGTTGGCGACATGCATAATACTTGCAGATTCCATATCCACAGCACATATTTTCGGATACATTGTTAATAACGGCTCAACTGAGGCAATATCAATCACAAATTGATCACCTGAGGCGATCCACCCGACATGGTGATCAAATTGGTGTTTTTCAATCACTTCTAACGTCTGAGTGAGTAAACGCTGATCAGAATGTTGGTTTAAGTCTTGATTGGGTAATTGCCCGAGCGGATAACCAAACGCATGAAGATTTACATCACCATACATAGTTTTTTCTGCCAAAACAATTGTCGCTATTGGAACATTAATTCCCCCAGCCACACCAATATTAAACAATACATCGATAGGATGTTTTGTTAACATGGTCGTTGTTGCTATCGCAGCATTGACTTTCCCAATACCTGATAACCCACAGATGATTTTATGCGTCTTGTGTTCAATGCTGTACATCACCAATTTAGTATCGTCGTGTTGTTGAACCGTGTCGTAATGCGCAATGAATGCATCAAGTTCGATTTGCATTGCGAAAATAATACCAATTGTCATAGACAGTCTCCTTCTCAATGAAAAAAAGAATGCAAAACATCCTTTATTTCACTTCAATAATTTCTATGGCTATTTCTCGGTTTGATTCTGTTTTCGCACGGACTTTATCGCCTTTTTTATGGCCGATAATCGCTTTTCCTACAGGTGATTCATTTGAAATCTTAAAGTTAAAAGGATCCGCTTCTAATGCCCCGACAAGGTGATACTCTACTGGATTGTTATCATCGATTTTAACTTTGACTGTTTTCCCAATGTTAACAATTTTAGAGCGGTCTTCTGTAATGAGTTCGGTGTTTTTAAGAATATTTTCTATTTCTTTAATGCGTGTTTCAATGCGTGCTTGTTCTTCACGTGCTGAATCGTAATCCGCGTTTTCACTTAAATCTCCTTGAGCACGGGCTTCTTTTAAGGCCTCTAAGTTACGTGTGCGTTCATTTGTTTTAAGGTTTTCGAGTTCGTTTTTTAGTTTTTCAACACCAGCTGCGGTGAGTTTAAATTTATTATTATCCATGAGTGCCTCCTAAAGCTTAATTAATCTATATATTATCATACTTTATGGTTTGCCTCAACCATTATTATGCGCAATTTTCCTTAACATATCAAAGGGTGATAAAGGAAAAGGAACAACTAGGCGTAACCGTTGTTTTGGGTGAGGCGCTGTGTCGACTAACGTATTGGTTTCGTCGTACATTTCAGTGACTTTAAAGCTTAACGGTGTTTCAATCGGTGAAAAGCGTTCTAAAATATCACCGGTGACAAATTTGTTGCGTTGCTCAATAATGGCGGATTGGGTTTTGGGATCGTAATCAATAACCAAACCGACAAACTCTTGTGTCGGTTGTTCAGAGCGTAACTGATATAATTGTTCGTTAATTGTCGTCATCCCTTGCATAAATCCGTGACTGGTTAATCGGTTTTCCGCTTTTTTTATTTCCAGTAAATATTGCGGTATTGAGACTTCGATGTCTTCGGTAATTTCGTCAATGAGTTGGCGGTAAGTTTTTACCACGGTCGCAATGTAATGAATACTTTTCATACGGCCTTCTATCTTTAAAGAATCCACACCGATATCGATCAGTTTAGAAATATGTTTAACGCTTTGTAAATCTTTAGCGCTCATAGAAAACGGCATCGATACATTCTTTTTTAACCCTGCTTCATACAAATCGTAGTTCCAACGACATGAATGTGCACATCCACCACGATTCGCATCGCGTTCTGTCATATGATTTGACAAGGTGCATTTGCCCGAATAAGACACACACATACCACCATGGATAAAAACTTCGATTTCAGCGTTGGTGTGTTGCTTAATATGATTAATTTCATTCAAATCAAGTTCTCGACCTAAGACCACACGTTCAACGCCTCGTTGATGCCAAAAACTCACACCATATTCATTGGTAATCGATTGTTGAGTTGACAGATGAATGGTTAATTTCGTATGCTGCTTCGCCGCTTGAATGATTGTTGATGATGCGGCGATGATACCATCCACTTGAATGGCCTCAAGTGCTTTTAAATACTCGACTAGACCCGTTAGATCTTCCGGGTGTGGAATGATGTTGGTCGTGACATACACTTTTTTATCGCGTGCATGGGCAAAATCAACCGCTGATTTAATATCCTCTAAATCAAAATTGCTGGCGCGGGCTCTCAAAGAAAACTGCTTGCCACCGATAAAGACTGCATCAGCCCCGTAAATCAACGCTATTTTAAGTTTTTCCAAATCTCCAGCAGGTGCCAATAGTTCAGGTTTTTTCATTGGTTCACCGCCTTGTTTTGAAGGGTGCTCGTTGACTTGTGATAATACCCTGTATCATGACTATCTTGATAGCGGATTATTATCGACTCAGTCACCCCATGATGCAATGCGTGGTAATAATCAGCGATAATCTGTAAGATGGTATTGTGTTCATATAAAAACGGCTCAATTATAAAATAATCAACAATGGATGAAATGGCTTTAAAATCTGAAAAACTTTGGAGTGGCTTGGGGCGAAAGATGTGCGTACCAAAGTCATCTTGTATGATTGGATATTTTTCGTCACGAATTTCTTCGATGAGTGTCAATTGTTTGGATTGCTTAATGTCTTCTGCAGGGGTATCGTTTGTGTATTTAAAGAAATTCTCAATCAAAGGTCTTCTCGAATGAAACATATTGATATACCCATGCCCTACAAGTGTTATCGGCAACGTTTTATCTTTGCTGAGAGTCTGCATCGAACTTAATGTCAGTTCTCTAGCCAAACAGACCGATAAAATGTCTTCTTTTTCCCAAAAAGCAAGATCTTCTGCGGTGGTTACGTACGTTTCAGGTTGGTAAATTAACCGTTTTTTCAAATTGTATTCTAGCGCTAAATGTGCCACCGCTAAATCTGCAAAAACAATGCCATCAAAATCCATGTCATTGATCACGTTAAAAACATCTTTTAATACAGTCAATTGTGCGGGGTGCATGATGGCATTCATGTTTAGCCAAACCAATTTTTTAGCAGCTTTTATTTGATTAATCACTGGTTCAATATGCGCTTGTGAAACTGTTTCATTTACACGATGAGACAGTTGCTCAATAGGTACAATAATACCATCCACAGGACTTTTTAAAAGTTCAATAAGTCGTTCTTGGTCATATAGAGTTACCATGATTTGCATTCAATCACACTTTCTTTATGCTTAAACTGATGCCGTCGCCAATGGCATAAATTGCAGAATCAAATCCTTCTTTTTCAATTATATACGTTCGAAATTGTTCAAGTTTGACGAGCATTTTCTTTAATGGTTTTGAATTCACCTCAGTTGATGACAAGTTGTGAAACAAAACATTGTCTACAATAACAATGGCTTGCTTTGAAAGATACGGTTCATAGCGTTCAAAGAAACGAATATTATTGGCTTTGGCCGCATCAATGAACAGTAAGTCTATCGGCATCTGATAATAGTCAATCGTTAAGGTCAATGCATCGCCTTCAACTAAGTGGATTTGATGGGCTAAATTGAATTGATTTATGTGCGTTTTAGCAATCTTAGTCATCGCTGGATTTTTTTCAATGGTTGTGATTAGGGCATAGGGTGCATACAGTGCCATGGCAATCGCACTGTATCCAATGGCTGTACCGATTTCTAATATATGTTTTGGTTGTGAGAGTTGAATCATTTGAAACAAAAAAATCAAACTTTGATCTTGGATAATTGGGATGTTGTGATTTAGCCCATATGCTTTTAAGGAAACCAACTTTGCGTTGGTTTCCTTAATCGTCATTTGCTCGGTTTTAATCAATTGTCTTCTTCTGTTTCATTGTCTTCTAAGAAACTATTTAATACTTCTTCAATCATATCCCATTCCGCTTCGTTTTCAATTGGTTTTAAGTCGCCACCTTCAGTTTCAGACTCATCGTAAGAGGCTGCGAATACTTCCTCAGAATCACCAGGTTCTTTGTAAACCACATAGGACTTATTGGTTTCATCCGAATGAAAAGTCAATACAATTTCGTAATCAAATTCATTGCCTTCTTCATCAATAACTCTTAATGTTTTATCTTCCATAATATCCACTCCTTTTTTATTTTTTTGTATCTAAATAACTTTGTAATAAAATAATTGCGGATGACTTGTCTACGTTTTTATGACGTACTTTACGTGTCAACTTTTGATCACGCATCATTGTGTTAGCCATCTTTGTAGTGAGCCGCTCATCCCACAATACAATGGGCACGTTGGTGTCTTGTTCAAGCAACTGTTTAAACCGTTTTGTTTCAATGGCTTGAGCACCTATTGTGCCATCCATATTTTTGGGGTAACCTAAGACAATCGTTTCAACACGCTCTTCAATAAGTAGTGACGCAATTTTTTTTCTTGCGACTTGGTAGTTTTCATCCACTTCAAAACGTAAATTTTCTAACCCTCTTGCCAACATTTGGTGTTGGTCAGAAATACTGATTCCAAGTGAATGCAGACCCAAATCCAATCCGATGACTTTCATTATGTATTCGCCTTAACATACGCGATAACGTCATCGGCTTTGTTAACATCTTTTGCACCCGCTTGCGCGAAATCAGGACGACCGCCACCACCGCCACCCGCAATTTTTGCGGCGTTTTTAACGAGTTGTCCAGCGTGAACATCACCGAGTGATTTAGCCACCAATATAAGCTTATTATCATAGGTGTTGACAAGAAATACTAACCCTTGTTTGAGGTGGTCCATTAATCGGTCTGCGAGTGACTTTAAGGTTTTTGGATCGATGCCTTCTACCTTAATAATTATTTTACCATCTTTCGCTTCTTTTAGGTAGTCGTTTAACTCATTTAATGAATGCTTTTCACGTTCAATTTCAAGTTGTTTTTCCAATGATTTAACGTATTTTTGTAACGTTACAACCATTTTTCTTTTGTTTAAAACATCCTGATAACTTCCCATGATTGTTTTTTTATCAAAGATTTTGGTTTTCAACTGTATGTTAAGTGCTTGCGCTTCTTTAATTAAACTTTCGGCTTTAAGGGTGAGCTGTCTAATGTTTTCGTTGAATCCTTGTAAAAACTCTTCAATCGCATATACGCGATCTTTTGCCAATGCTGTTATACGGTAGATTCCTGAGCCTTTCGATTCAATACTAACAATGGCAAACTGTTCAATTTCAGCGGTGTTTTTAACATGTGTTCCCCCGCATAAATCGAGTGTGTCATTCATATCAATAACACGTACAAGGTGTTCATATTTTTCGCCAATCTCTGCGATTGCACCACGTTTTTTTGCTTCTTCAACTGTTGTTTGATGAATCTCAACATCACTGTTTTTTCGGATTTTTTTGTTGACTGTTGATTCTATATCCAACAATGCTGCTTCAGTTAACAAACTGACATGATTAAAATCAAAACGCAAATAATCTGGGCCGACCAAGCTGCCTTGTTGAGACACATGCGCGCCGAGTTGTTCGCGCAAAGTACTGTATAACAGATGGGTCACAGAATGGTGGGCTTGTGTGCGTTTACGCAACACCGCATCAACTTTCAGTGTCACCGTATCTTCAGTCTTTAAATCATGCGTATCTAGCACGTGAAGAAACTGGCCATTGGGTAGTTTTACAACATCTTGAACGGTGTAAACTTTACCCGCTTTTAAAATGACACCTTGGTCTGATACTTGACCCCCGCTTTCAGCATAAAATGGTGTTTCTTTTACCACAATACCGTCATCGAATGTTTTGATAATGACTGATTCAATATCGGTGTGTTCATAACCAACAAAAGTACTTTTTTCTTTAAACTGCATGTACTCAGGATTTTGTGTTTGCATCGATGCGGTTGAACTGCGCGCACTGCGCGCACGCTCTTTTTGTGCTTCCATGGCCAAAGAAAAGCCAGCCTTATCCACACGATATCCTTGTTGAAACGCATACTCTTCGGTTAACTCTACAGGAAAACCGTACGTGTCATAAAGCATAAATGCATCGGCGCCATCAATCAAGTGATCACTTTTTTCAATAATTTGTTGTAAGATTTTTTCACCTTGCGCTAATGTTTCTAAAAATTTCTTTTCTTCTTTATCAATAACTTGTTCTGTGAATGCTTGTGTTTTTCTTAAATACGGATAACTTGCATCCATCATTTCAATCACTGTGTTAACTAAAGGTGTTAAAAATGGTCGGTCAATGCCAAGTTGTTTACCATGTTTAACAGCACGGCGCAACAGACGTCTTAAAACATATCCGCGACCATCGTTAGACAGCGTCGCACCGTCACTAATCGCAAACACAACGGTTCTAATGTGGTCAGCGATCACTTTAAAAGACATTTGCCCTTCATAAGACGTATTCGAAATCGATTCAATGTGCTTGATTACAGGCAAAAATAAGTCGGTTTCAAAGTTTGTTTCGACACCTTGAATCACACACGCCATACGCTCTAGTCCCATGCCGGTATCAATGTTTTTGCTTGGTAATTCAGGATACTCATCGCGACTTAAATTAGGCTTTGCATTGAACTGCGAAAACACAATGTTCCAGACTTCAATGAACCGATCATTTTCAACATCATCACGAATCATACTTAAATCGCCTTTGCCAAATGCTTCTCCACGGTCGTAATAAATCTCGGTACATGGTCCACACGGACCAGAACCAATTTCCCAGTAATTGTGTATGCTTTCAATAATATGGTTAGGATCAATACCAACTTCAATCCATTTGTTTTTTGTGTCTTGGTCGGTTGGATACACCGTAATGTATAGTTTGCTTTGGTCAAACCCATAATACTGTTTACTTGTTAACAATTCTAATGCCCATGGAATAACCTCATCACGAAAGTAATCACCAATAGAAAAGTTCCCCAGCATCTCAAAAAATGTATGATGGCGTGCAGTTAGTCCAACATTATCAATGTCATTGGTACGAAGACATTTTTGTGCATTAACAATGCGTGGGTTATCGGGCATTCTCGATCCATCAAAATAACCTTTTAATGGTGCCACACCAGCATTAATCCACAACAACGTTGGGTCGTTGATAGGAATTAAGCTCGCACTGTCTTCAATCTTATGACCTTTCGCTTCAAAAAACTTTAACCATACTTCTTTAATCTCATGTCCTGTTCGCTTTTGCATACTATCCACCTCTTCAATCTAAAATAAAAACGCCCTCAAAAACACATAAGGACGAACAAGCCGCGGTACCACCTTTATTCTATTACTAGCACTCTATAACGATAACGCGGTCAGCGGATGTTTTTTAAACATCACTCTAAAGTAGCTTCTGTTTACGCAATGGTTTGTTTACACCGACCACAAACTCTCTTTGACATTGCATCAAACATACTCTTCTTCTTCATCGATTTAACTAATTATAACCTTATTTACTGATAAAAAGCAAGTTTTATGATGGTCTTTATTCGGTTTTATCGTTATCCATAAAATCATAAGGTGAGACATTAGACTGTGGTTCGCCTAACGTGTCAAACGGAATCGTTTCATCCTCAATAATCCAAACCTTATTTAACGGCGCTTTCCCTAATGCTTGCATCGCTTCTTCAATCATTGTTTCGCGATTTGAAACACCCATAATTTTATCTTTCAACCTTGTAATTCTAGACTCTTCTATGCGCTCAACAGCATAACTTAATCCCTCTAGTTGACCGACAATCATAAGTATTTCTTTAGCACGGGTTAATGCAGTATAGATTAATTTACGCTTGAGCATAATCATATACTGTCTAAACAATGGCAAAATAACAACTTTATATTCACTGCCTTGTGATTTATGGATACTCATGGCATAAGCCAAAGTAATGTTTGCAAGATCTTGTTTTTTATACATGACTTCTTTATCTATAAACTGAACAATCAGTCCATTATTATCCGTATCAATGCCAATGACAACACCTTGATCACCATTCATAATGCCATCTTCAGCTTGATTGACTAACTGTAGTACCTTATCGTTAATCCGAAACACTTTATCACCATATTGGAGTGATTTTTCTTTATTCGGGTTATATTTTTCTTGTAAAAAACGATTGATTTCATCAATGCCTTGTTCACCTTTATACATCGGAATCAATACTTGTATATCTTCGTGTAAATCATAGCCTTGGCGCAACAAATAGTCAATCATACTTTGTAAGCGCGCTTTAAACTGGTGTGGTGATAAATTAATCACATAACGATCACTTTCTTGTGTCTCCATATCAGAAGGTAATGTGCCTTTTCTAACGGCTTGAGCCAACTCGATAATGTGTGACCCCTCAGCTTGTCTGTGAATATGCTCCAAAGCGATTTGTGGCATCGTAATGACATCCAATAAGTCTTTCAGCACTTGTCCTGGGCCCACACTTGGCAATTGTGCTTCATCACCGACAAAAATTACCTGTGCATGATTTGGAATGCTTTGCAATAATTGACTCGCAAGATAAACATCAATCATACTCGCTTCATCGATAATGAATAGATCACCAGGAATCGGTGTGTATTGATCATGATAAAACTGGCCATCATAACCATAACCCAACAGTCGGTGAATCGTGGTGGCGTAATAATGCGTTGTTTCATTCATGCGCTTTGCGGCACGACCAGTTGGGGCTATTAAATGAATTGTCGACAACTCATTTTCAGAAGGTTTTGTTAAGTTATGATAGTTATAATACACATATATTAAGCCTTTAATAACGGTAGTTTTCCCTGTACCTGGACCGCCGGTTAAAATAAATACACCATGCTTAAAAGATTCTTTAATGGCGGCTTTTTGTAATGCGTTATATGTGATTTTCTCTAAACGCTCAAATGTCGAAATAAGTTGTTCAATACGTGCGTCATCCACACTCTTTTTAACCGTTAATAATGTCTTGAGTTTATCGACAATATGTTTGTCTGCTCGGTCAATTTGTTTTAACGTAATCATGCCTTCGTCTTTAACAAATTTTTCTGCTTTAATTAATGTATCTAAGTGTGATTCGAGTACCGTTTCATCCACAACAAATGTTTCTTTGTTTAAGCGGCTTAACACCGTCTCTAAAAACTGACTTAAGGGCACATGTGTGTGTCCTTGTGCCGTTGTAATGTGTTTAAAGAAATACAGTAATATCGCTTGAATTCTTAATGGATGAGCATCATCAAAACCGATTTTTTTTGCAATCACATCGGCGCGCTCAAAACCGATACCATCAATATCTTCGATTAAAACATAAGGATTTTTCGTCAATATTTGCATCGTTTCATGAGCATAAGTTTTGATGATTTTCGTTGCCATACGTGAAGACAATCCATAACCATACAGTTGAATCAGTGTTTGTTCTGTGGCTTTATGTTGAATCAACTGCTCAGAAAGCGATTGTTTTAATGTTTTAGACAATCTTGGAATACGGTCTAAAACATCGGGGTTATCAATAATTTTCGAGATCGATTGTGCCCCTAATTCTTGAACAATACGCGTGGCTGTTTTCTCGCCAACACCCGGAAACAAATCACTCGATAAATAATCGATAAGACCTTCGATGTTGGTTTCGCTGATTTTTTCAAAAGACTGAAAATGAAATTGTTCGCCATAAGTATCATGCATTTCAAGTTGCCCAAAAAAGCGATATGTTTCACCTTTTAAAGGTTTTGGTAAATAGCCTTTAACAGTCATTAATTCACGATCGTGATCAAAAAGAGAACGTTTGATGGACGCGTCAGTCTTTACAATTTTCATGATGATGAATGCGTTCTCTTCATTATAGTAAGTTATTGTTTTTACAATGCCTTGTATGTAATCCATGACACGTCACCTCTTTATGCTATTATAGCACAGTAAAGCTTCCCTTAAGATGAGAAAAACATCGAAAAAGAGGCCTAAGCCTCTTTCATAAAGTTTTCAATATCTTCGATTGTTTTAATAATGTCTTGACTGAGATTGACCGCACCATCTTCAGTCACCAAAATATCATCTTCGATACGAATACCAATACCTTCTTCAGCGATGTACAAACCAGGTTCAATGGTTAACACCATACCTGGTTCAAACGGGATATGGTAATGACCGACATCGTGCACATCAAGACCCAAAAAATGTCCGATACTGTGATAGTAATAACGCGATATCTCTTCATCTTCCTTAATCAAGCCAATGGCCTTTGTTTTTTCGATTAATAACGATTTTGCATAGTCATTTAATTCTTGCCATGTAATACCAGGTTTAACGTATTCAATACAAGCATTGTTCACATCAAGCACAATCGTATAGAGTTGTTTTTGGCGGGCACTGAAAACACCACTTAAAGGATATGTTCTTGAGATATCAGCACAGTACCCTTGATGCAATGCCCCCAAATCAAATAAAATCAAGTCATTAGGAGATAATCTTGAACTGTTGTCGACATAATGCAGCACCGTCGCGTTTTTACCTGATGCAGCGATTGTATTAAACGCATTGCCTTCACTGCCATCAAGCAAAATTGCATGTGAAAAATCAGCCGAAAGTTGGAATTCATTGTGACGATGTGGAATATTTCTCATAATTGTGTTTAATCCAATATCAGTATGTTTTATCGCTGTTTTAAGGTGCTCAATTTCAGCCGCAGATTTAAACATACGTAAATATGATGTGTGTTCATTCACAGAAGCCACTGTGAGTTCTTTGTAGTTTTCAATAATCCATTCGGCTTGTTTAAGTGCAACGGGTTGTTCACTTGGTGATACATGGTATAAATCCAAATATAATTTTTTAGGTGGTGTGCCAAATGGTGACCGTGCGTAGTTCATGACCGTGCCAAAAAACGTCTCAAACTGAGTAATGTATCGCATGTTTAAGACTGGTATTCCACTCAGTTCAGCAGCCGTTTCTTTAGATAGTCGTGCACCTTCCCATTGAATGATGTGCTCGGTGTTTTCTTCAAGAAAAAGATATGTTTTATATTCTTCTTTACCTTTAATCATCATAAAAATTAAATTGGGTGCTTGTAAGTTAGTAACGTAATAAAAATTTCTTTGGGGTTCATACGCATAAAACTGGTCAGTTGATTTGTGGGGTGCTTTCCCAGAAAACAAAATAACCACTGAGTTGTCTTCAATGCGATCTTTTAAACGCTCACGTACCTTTTTAATATGCTCAATCATCGTATCACCTCAGAATCATTATATCAAATCTAAGTCAAAACTAAAATAATAACCTTTTATAAATATTCGATTATCAGACAATGTGTTACAATAATAATCGAGGTGATACAATGAAATTCGAGTCCTTTGAATACCAACGCCCAAATATGACTCAGTTGTCAGAGGCGTTTACGTCGGCACTTAAAGCGTTTGAAGATGCTGAGTGTTATGAAGTGCAAAAATCCGCGATGGAAATAATCAATCAATTACGTTTCGATTATGACACCATGAGTACGTTAGCATCAATTCGTTATTCAATAAATACAAAAGACGCTTTCTACGATAAAGAAAATGATTTTTATGATCAAAACAACCCACGTTATGAACAATGGGTAAATCGTTATTACAAAGCGCTTTTAAACGCTACTTACAGACTGCAACTAGAAGCTGATTTTGGTGATTTAGTTTTTAAAATCGCTGAACAGTCACTCGCCACATTCGATGATGCTATCATGGATGATTTGGTCATTGAAAACAGTCTTGTCAGTAAATATGACAAGTTGCTTGCCAGCGCAGAAATAGCGTTTGATGGTAAAATTTTAAATTTATCACAGATGACGCCTTACACACAAAGCAAAGATCGAGAAATAAGAAAAACTGCCTTCGCAAAAATAAGCGCCTTTTTTACTGAAAACGAAGATACCTTAGATACGATTTATGATGATTTGGTTCACGTTAGACACCGAATTGCAAAAACGTTAGGCTATCGCAATTTTATTGAACTGGGTTATGCCCGTTTAGGAAGACTAGACTATACCAGTCAAGATGTCGCGAATTATCGCGAACAAGTTAAAACTGAAATTGTTCCACTCGCACAAAACCTTGTTAAAAGACAAGGCGCGCGTCTAGGTATTGACCCTTTGATGCACTATGATGCCCCACTAAAATTTCTTACCGGTAACCCAACACCTAAAGGCGATAGAGAAACACTGGTTAACCATGCCCGCGCAATGTATCAATCAATGAGTCCTGAAACGGATGCATTTTTTAATTTTATGATCGATAGAAATCTGATGGATTTGGATATTAAAAAAGGTAAATCCGGGGGTGGATACTGTACTTTTATTCCAAACCACAATGCCCCGTTTATCTTCGCAAATTTTAATGGCACAAGTCATGATGTGGATGTTCTCACACATGAGGCTGGGCATGCCTTTCAAGTATACAGTTCCCGCCACCACCCAGTCCCTGAATACCAATGGGCAACCATGGAAGCCAGTGAGATTCATTCGATGAGTATGGAGTTTTTCGCTTGGCCATGGATTGAAAGTTTCTTTAAAGAAGATACCAAAAAATATCAGTTCAACCACCTTGCTGGTGCAATCAGTTTTATTCCTTATGGTGTGGCTGTCGATGAGTTCCAACATCGCATGTATGAAAATCCTAATCTTACTAAAGCAGAACGCAAAACAATATGGCGGGATTTAGAGAAGGTTTACATGCCACACATCAACTACGATGACGCGTTTTTAGAACGCGGTGGCTTGTGGTTTAGACAAAGTCATATTTTCTCAGTACCTTTTTATTACATCGACTACACCCTAGCGCAAGTGTGTGCCTTCCAGTACTGGTCTTGGAGTCAAAAAGATAAACTATCCGCATGGCAATCGTATCTTAAACTATGTCAAGCCGGTGGGTCTTTATCGTTTCTTGGCTTGTTAGAACTCGCTGGACTTGACAATCCATTTACTGCGGGCACTGTCGCAAAAGTGATGCCTACAATTACAGCGTTTCTAAACACTATTGACGATAAAAAGCTATAAAAAAAAAGTCACGCACATGACTTTTTTTTATCGTTAATATATTTTAGTATGTAAACAACATCATGAAAAATCTAAGCATTTGTGTCGCAAACAAAAATGCGACGCCAGCCAAAGGGAAAAGCGCATAATGTCGTTTTTTATTATAAAATAAAATAACAATGCCAGGAATACCAATGGGTGGAAATAAGTAACTTACGTAAGCAAAAACAACCAAAAGCGCGTATATCATGAGTTGCAATACAATACGCAATGGCAAGATTAATTTCTTTTTTTCGACTGCGTTTTCATCGGCTTCGTACATTTGATAAAAAGCATTTGGTCGTTTTTGAACCTCTGTCATAGTTAACACTCCTCTTAATGAGTGATTATATTTTAGCATAGTTCATCGGTTAAAACAATTCATATAAAATAAAATCCAACATCGTCAACACGGTGTTGGATTTATCTTTAAATGTTCTGATTAAGCGCCTAAGAATTTTGCTGTACGAATCATTTGTGCAACATAGCTCATCTCATTGTCATACCATGCAAGTACTTTAACAAGTTGTTTGCCATCAGTGTTGAGCACAGATGTCATTTGAGCATCAACCAAAGACCCGTATAACATCCCAATGGTATCACTTGATACGATTGGATCTTCAGTATATCCTAGTGTTTCATTTGCGGCTGCTTTTACAGCTGCATTAACCATCTCTACTGTCACTTCTTTTTCTAGTTCTACAACCAAATCAACTGCTGAACCTGTGACTGTAGGTACGCGTAATGCCATGCCATCGAGTTTACCTTTTAGATGCGGTAAAACGAGACCAACTGCTGCGGCGGCACCTGTTGTAGTCGGTACAATGTTCTCAGCTGCTGCACGTGCACGACGTGCATGAATACCTTTAGGGTGAGGTCCGTCGAGTGTGTTTTGGTCATTAGTATACGCATGAATGGTCGTCATTAATCCACGTTTAACACCAAATGCATCATCAAGCACTTTAACCACTGGTGCTAAGCAGTTTGTTGTACATGATGCAGCGCTGATTATCGTTTCAGAGCCATCTAAGATATCATGATTAACATTGTAAACCACTGTTTTTAAATCACCTGTAGCGGGTGCAGAAACAATAACTTTTTTTGCACCAGCTGTAATGTGTTTTTCTGCAGTATCTTTCTTTGTAAAGAAACCAGTACATTCAAACACCACATCAACCTCTAAATCACCCCAAGGTAAATTTACAGGGTCTTTTTGTGCAAATACTTTAATAGCTTTTCCATCGACGATGATATTGTTGCCTTCAAATCCGATAGAATTTTCCTTGTAACGTCCTTGAGCTGTATCGTATTTTAATAAATACGCCAAACTCTCAGCATCGGTTAAGTCATTTAAAGCCACAATTTCAAACGATGGATCATCAAACATCTCTCTAAAAGCCAAGCGTCCGATACGTCCAAATCCATTAATCGCAATTTTTACTGCCATGTTATTTCCTCCTAATATTTTAAAGTCATATCACATTAATATTATAGACAATTTGTGATACAAATACAACCTTTAACCCCCGCCTAAAAACGTTTTCAGCTTTATTAATAAAAAAACCGCATGGTTAGGCATGCGGCTGTTGTTCTTTTTGTTTAAGTTCTTCGAAATATTGGTTCAACGCATGTACATAATCACAATCTTCACCTTTATCACAGGTTGTGCACATGATAATCTCTCTTAAACGTTTAGGAATAAATGTACGAATCTCATCTTCGTTATAGCCTACTTGCATCTTGTTGTCTTCAACAATAATTGGTCTTCTTAAGACACTTGGGTTATCAATAATAAATTGAATAAGTTCTTTCATACTCATCTCGTCAATATCTAAATTGTTATCTTGAAAGACTTTTGAACGTGTTGAAATTATATCTTCAAACCCACTTTCAGTGTTTTTCAGCATCATTAATATATCATCACGTGTTAGTTTAATGTTAAAGATATTTTTCTCACGATATTCAATGCGGTGATCTTCGAGCCACTTCTTCGCTTTTCGACACGAAGAACAACTTGGTGTGGTATAAATTTGAATCATAGTTTACCCTCCTTAAAAATACAGTTAGTCACATTTAGAATGTCTTAATTATAACATAATTTAGAAAATATATGAATAAGTTTTTTCGTTTTTTTTTTGAAAATGCTTGCATTCTAAATGGAGCCTTGTCCTAAGCTGTGCTATAATACAATTAAATTAATTTCTTTATTATGGAGGCTTACTTATGAACTGGAAATTAGAAAATTTATACCCTGATTTAGACGCATGGAATGCAGATTATGTAGTAGTACAAGACATTATTAAGTTAATCCCTAGTTTTGTTGGCAAACTGAATCAGTTTGACATGTTTAAACAGTATTTTGTTCATCAAAAGTCCGCTGTTAAAACTGTGTATAAACTGTATCAATACGCAGCATTAAAAAGTGATTTAAACCGAAAAGATGTTGAAAACGCAGCGCGTGTTCAAAAAATGGCTTATTTAATCAGCCAAATTCAACAGGTGATGGCTTTTGAATCTCCTGAACTACTGTCTATCGGTCATGAAACCATCATTGGGTTTATCAACCAAGACAGTGTTTTAGAAGAATATCGCTTTGCGATTGAAAAACTGTTTCACCAAAGCGCACATGTTTTAGATGCTCAAAGTGAGGGTTTACTCGCGAACTATGGGCCAATAACTGCTCAAGGTGCACAGCTTTATGGTGCCTTAAGTGTTGCGGATAATACAACCAAAGAAGTGACTTTAAAATCCGGAAAAACAATTACTGTGACCAGTGGTAACTACCGAAGTTATTTGGCAGACTTAGAAGAAGCAGATGACCGTGAAGCTGTGTTTAAAGCAATTTTTTCTTTTTATGCAGAGCATAAACATACCTATGCTCAAATTTACAATACCGTACTTCAAGCCGACCTTGCAATGATGAAATCGCGTCAGTATAAATCAAGTTTAGAAGCGTATTTATTTAAAAACAATATCGATCCTAAAGTATATCATAACTTGATATCGGTGGCGCATGAAAGTACGGATTTATTGAAGCGTTATTACGCGATTCGTACGCGTGTATTAAAGCTTGAAAAACATCGCACATTTGATCGTTTCATGCCACTTGCTACATCGAAAAGTACGTTTTCATACGATGAAGCAAAATCTCTGTTTTTAAAATCAATCGCGCACTTAAATGATGATTTTAAAGCCAAAGCTAACGATGCTTTAGCCGATGGGTACGTGGATGTATTTGAAGCGAATGGCAAACAAACCGGTGCGTATTCATGGAGTGCTGTGGATGAACATCCGTTTATCTTGTTGAATTATGATGATACACTAAACAGCGTGTTTACTTTAGCACACGAAGCTGGACATTCTATGCACTCACTATTTGCCCAAGAACACCAGCCAGTAGCGACTCAAAACTATACCATCTTCGTTGCCGAAATAGCCTCAACGTTTAA
>SKFU01000090.1 GCA_007117835.1 Candidatus Izemoplasma sp.
ATTCAAGGTGTTGGACACCGTGTTGTGCATGGTGGCGAGCATTTTAGTGACTCTGTGTTGATTGATGACCATGTTAAATCAATCATTGAAACAGTCAGTGATTTAGCACCACTTCATAATCCAGCAAATTTAACGGGGATTAATGCATTTGAAAAAGCATTACCGAATGTCCCGCATATCGCTGTTTTTGACACTGCATTCCACCAAACAATGGCAGAAGAAGCATTTCTATATTCGACACCATATGAATGGTACGAGAAATACCGTGTGCGTAAATATGGATTTCATGGCACAAGTCATAAATATGTGTCACAACGTGTCGCAGCATTACTTGAAACCGATAATAACCAGTTAAGAACGGTTGTGTTGCATATCGGAAATGGCGCAAGTATTTGTGCTGTTCACAACGGTCTAAGTGTGGATACCTCGATGGGCTTTACACCGCTTGCAGGCATTTCGATGGGGACACGTAGTGGTGATATTGATCCTGCCATTATCGAGTTTATTATGACTAAAGAAAATAAAACCGTTAAGCAAGTTATGAATGACCTTAATAAGGGGTCTGGATACTTAGGTATTTCGCGTATTTCAAGTGATTCAAGAGATTTATGGGATGCCGCATATAAAGGGGATGCGCGTTCTTTGCTGGCAATCAAGAAACAAGCAAAGATGATTGCGGATTATATCGGTGCTTACTATATTATGATGGGCGGCATTGATGCAATAGCATTTACTGCAGGGGTTGGAGAAAATGCCCCAAACACACGTGAAATGATTGTGGATCGACTTAGCGCTTTGGGTGCGAAACTCGATTTAGAACGTAATAACATTCGTGGAGAAGAACGTATTATTTCAACGCCGGACTCTAAAGTAAAACTTTTAGTTGTTCCAACAAATGAAGAAGTTATGATCGCTAGAGATACAGTAAGACTAATGCAAAAATAACGAACAAAAAAAAGAAAAACACCGAGATATTCATATCATATGAATGAGGAGGTGTTTTTTTATGTTACAAGCGATATCAGTTGTCTTATTAATGATGTCAATCACCATTCATAATCATCCGAACCAGGTAGAAGAGACCCACCATGGGGTGACGTTATCTGCATCTAGACAGCAGGTTGATGGTGAATGGCAAATGGTTGTTCAAGGGGAAGGGCAACATACTTTTCATTTTTCCCGAGGTGATGAGCAAATGCGTTATAACCCTGAGATGATTTTAGTTCACGAAGATAAGTTTTATTTAACGGGGTTCATAATTGAAATGTATGGAGGCTCACGCAACATAAACGCGTTTATGATGATTATTTCATTAACCGGAACGATTGAGTTAGAAACAATCATCGTCGATGAACATTTAACATCACTTGTACAATTGATGCCCACGGATAATGGACTGTTTTTACATTTTAGGCATGAAGAACTGAATGCAAGTGATGGGTTTGATTTTGTTCAAGACTCGATTCAATTGTGGGAAAACAATCAGTACAGCAAGTCGTATACTTTTTCCCAAAGGGTTTTAAGGACTCATCAGGAATGGCCATTTCTATTGCTTTCAAATCATTATCATGGGCCGTATGAAATGATGATTGATGACCATCATCAACTTATTGTTGAGCCGACATTGTATGGTGCCGTTAATCAGGGAGTTTATTATGATTCTGTCATTATCTATTTCAATGATGTATTATATTTTAATGATACTCCTTACGTAAAACCAATAACATTCAACCATCCTGGGAACTACGCATTTGAGTTTAATGCCCAAGCATATCAAATAACGCTTCACCCATTCACAACAGGTGTATATGAAAACATGGTAACCAATCAACCAGTGTCCATTGATTTTGATGTGGGCATGCCATTTTTAAATGGAAAGCCTTATGCACCAAATGAGATTATTGAATACCCAGGGAACTATCAATTGATATTTGAAAATACCAATTATCGATATGCCATACCCTTTACAATCACCAGCCAACTCCAAGGGGTTTTTGACCGACAAACATATCATGATTCTCGTAAAATAATATTTCAAGGTGAAGGCTATTTGAACAACCAATATATTGAATCTGGTATGGTTATTAACGAATCAGGAAAATACACATTGCAAATATTTGGTCATAATGATTATCAAGAAAAACATCATTTCACGATTGAACTAGATCCCCATCAAAATGATGTTGATTTATTAATGATTGTTGAGGTTAGTTTATTGGTTGTTGCTTTAAGTTTAGGGTTGTTCTATATTGTCAAAACATTAAAAAGAAGATAAACTTGTGCAAGTCGCACAAGTTTTTTTTGGGTGCTGTATGGTATAATTTAAACCATAGGTGGTGATAAGTGTTGGTCAGTTTACATACGGAAACAGCCTATGCTTTTAACGGCGCGACACTACGCTTAGAAAAGTGGGTTGAAGAAGCTAAGAAAAGGGGTTATCAATCCCTTGTTTTGAGTGAACCCAAAATGCATGCTGCATTGCGCTTTTATGATTTATGTAAAGCCCAAAAAATACAACCTATTTTGGGCTTAAGTATTACTTGTGAGACAGGATTAAATCATCGGTTTAATGTGCTGGCCTTTGCCCAAAATCATCAAGGATATCAAACATTGTTGGTCTTATCTTCACTAAAAAGCGTTGATCAAATCTTAAGTATCGAAACACTAAGATACCATCAAGAACACTTAACTTTTGTGTTAATGCCGTACGCCTTAGATATGCCGAAAATTATAAAAAAAGACCCACTATTTCAAACGTTAGTTGAACACTTAGATACGCAATTCGATAGTTTTTATGTGGGGAACCATCCGCATATTTCAACGCCTGAAACCAGCGCATTAACACTACCGATTGACTATGTTAGAATGTTTGATGACAGTGAACTAGACGCATCAAAAGTATTGCATCAAATATTTGGATTACCCGAACCCATCTTAATGAATACGTCTTTTAAAGATTTATCGTATTTTGAGCAAAATTTTGATGATGAAATTCTTAATAATCTAACGCAGTTTATTGATAAACACACACTCACCATAGAATACCAAAAAACACCTTTACCCGAGTATAAAACGCCCAATAATGTGTCTCAAAAAAGATATTTAGAAGCCTTAAGTCACAAAGGCTTAGAGCGCCGTTTACTCGGTAAATCAGTGGTATTAAAGATTTATCAAGAACGGTTAAGTAAAGAACTTGAAACGATTCATAATTTAGGGTATGATGATTACTTTTTAATTGTTTATGACGTCATCCGCTATGCACGTCAAAAAGGTTATTTAGTTGGACCAGGACGTGGGAGTGCACCGGGCAGTTTAGTGGCTTATGTTTTAGGCATCACATCGGTTGATCCGATTGAGCATCAACTCTTGTTTGAACGCTTTTTAAATGCCTCGCGTCAAACCATGCCGGATATTGATATGGATTTTCCTGATTATGCCCGAGAACATTTGATTCAATATGTTGCAGAAAAATATGGGCATGATCATGTCGCAATGATTTGTACGTTTGGCACATTTTTAGTCAAAAGCAGTTTGAAAGATGTCGCAAGAGTACTTAATATTGACAAGCGGTACATCAATGAAATCATGAAGAAAGTTGATCAACACGCATGTATTCAAGATTTGATTGACAATGATTTAGATGTTAAAAACCGCATGCAACAAGAAGAAAGCATTGCATTGTGGCTTAAAGTCTCTGCGACTATCGAAGGACTCCCTAAGCATGTGTCAACGCATGCAGCAGGTATTATTTTATCAGCTGCCCCACTGTATCAGTATACAGCCTTACAACCTGGACTTTCTGGGCTGTATCAAACGCAGTACACACAAGATGATTTAGAACACTTAGGGTTGCTGAAAATCGATTTTTTAGGGCTAAGAAACTTAACACTAATCGAACAAGTCATTGAGCGGATTACTCAACATAAAGGCAAAACAATCGATGTATACCGGTTGCCTTTAAACAATAAACGAACGTTTGCGTATTTGTCAAACCACAGTACCACGGGGATCTTTCAACTTGAATCACGCGGTATGCGCCAACTCATTAAACGCATGAAAATAGAGGTGTTTGAAGATATCGTCACTGTTTTAGCATTGTATCGCCCAGGACCGATGGAAAATATACCGGTCTATTTAAAAAGGCGTCATGAAAACATAAAAATACCAGTACTCAGTGATCAAATCATCGACATTTTAGCACCCACACAAGGTATTTTACTCTATCAAGAACAAATCATGGCAATCGCCACCGCTTTTGCTGGATACACTTTAATTGAAGCCGATTTGTTGCGGCGTGCAGTGAGTAAAAAAGACGAGTCCGTACTACAACAAGAGCGCATTAACTTTGTTTACAAGTCTGTGGCCAATAATCAACCTGAAACATTGGCACATAAAATCTACGATTATATCGTAAAATTCGCAAATTATGGGTTTAATCGTTCGCATTCGGTCGCTTATGCAATGATTGCGTATTGGATGGCATACTTAAAGGCGAACTATCCCGAATATTTCATTGCTGTTTTAATGGAAAATGCGCTTGGTAGTGAAACCTCAATGCGCGAATATACTGAGGAAGCCGCTGCTTTGAATATTGTTGTTAAAAAACCCGATATTAATATCAGTCGCCGTGAATTTGTGTTGAAAGATGGCAATCTTTACTATCCATTAATAGGCATCAGTTCATTAGGGAAACAGACGGTAGAAGCATTGCTAGAAATTAGAGAAACGGCAAATTTTAGCGATTATGTTACATTTATTAAAAGAACCCATCACATACTCAATAAACGACAACTCACGCGTTTGATTCTTTCGGGGGCTTTGGATGGTTTCAAATATAATCGTCAAACGATGGTTAACAACATTGACGCACTGATGCAGTATGTGACCTATGAACACGCGTTAAACATTCAAGAGTATGTGGTCACTACGAGTGAAGAAATGTCACGTGAAAAACTGAAAAAAGGTGAAATCGAGGCACTCGGATTTTTGCTTTTAGAAGATGTATTTAAACCGTATCATGAGTTCATCGAAAAGCACCAGTTAAAAATGCCAGAAGCGCTTGAAAACGCAAAAGTTAATCAGGTAGTAAAGATGGTTGGTGTTTTGACAGAAATTAAGAAAATTACCACAAAACAAAATAAAAACATGGCATTTTTAAAATTTCGTGGACGCGCGCAAACCATTGATGCCGTGTGTTTCCCGGAAGTATATGATAAAATCAAGGATTCCTTAGCCATAGAAGAGTTATACGTTATTCAAGGTAAAGCATCACTAAGGAACAACCAAAAAGCCATTGTTGTCAATGAAATCTATTTGATGATTAACTTAAAAGATTAACAAAACTATGCTAAAATAGGCAGTGAATATACGGGGTGAAATTAATGAAGAAAATAGCAGTACTTACCTCAGGTGGAGATTCACCTGGGATGAATGCAGCGATTCGTGCTGTCTTAAGAAGTGGCCATCATCACGATCTTGAAGTGTACGGCATATATGATGGCTTCAAAGGGTTGTGTGAAGGCAACATAAGACTTTTATCAAGAGAGGACGTCTCACGCATTATCAATCGCGGAGGCACTGTACTTGGCAGTGCGAGGTACAAACCATTCTTAGAAGAAGAAGTTCAAAAATTGGGCGCAGACAGATTAAAATCTTTAGGTATTGAAGGGCTTGTAGTTATTGGTGGAGATGGTTCATTTAAAGGTGCACTCGCACTGTCAAAACTGGGGATAAAAACCATCGGATTACCAGGAACAATCGACAATGATATTGCATCGACTGACTATTCTATCGGCTTTTACACAGCCTTGCAAACTATTGTTGATTCAGTGGATAAATTACGTGATACCTCATTTTCTCATCATCGCTGCAGTGTTGTTGAGGTTATGGGTCGCTACTGCGGTGATTTAGCGGTTCATGCAGGGATTGCCGTCGGCAGTGAATTCATTATTACCCCTGAAACAGGGTTTGATGAAACCAAAACACTTCAAGCTGTTCAAACATCATATGAACACAATAAACGCCATGCAATCGTAGTTGTTACAGAACGCATAACAGATGTTAAAGCATTGGCGGAATCGATTACTAAAAACACGCAGTATGAGGCAAGGGCAACAGTTTTAGGCCACGTCCAACGGGGCGGGTCACCTTCTGCTTACGACCGGGTTTTAGCGACTGAAATGGGCGAACATGCTGTCAGTCTATTGGTTAACAACCTTGGCAATCGTGTGGTAGGTATCCGTGGTATCGATATTATTGATTACGGCGTTGAAGAAGCATTAGAAATGAAAAAAACAGTCTCTAACAAGCGTTATGGCTTAGTTGGTAAACTGTTAAGATAGGAGCTTGAAAATGGTCGCTTTTAATCAAACGAAAATAGTATGTACGGTAGGTCCAGCCACTGAAAATCACGACATGATGCGTCAGTTGATTTTGGCTGGCATGGATGTTATGAGGTTAAACTTTTCACATTCTAATTACCAACAACATCGTGAACGCATGAATATATTAGAAGACTTAAACAAAGAGTTAAACACGAATGTTGCCACCTTGCTCGATACTAAAGGTCCCGAAATTAGGACACATCTTTTTGAAGGTGGCGTTGCCACCATAGTTGTCGGTCAAACTGTTAAAATTCATATGAAAGAGATTTTGGGCAACACCAACGAGTTTAGCGTTACTTATCCCGATCTTTATAAAGATGTTAAAGTGGGTGAGACGATTGTCGTTGATGATGGTTATTTAACACTGAAAGTCGTTGATATTGATCCAGTCTCAAAAATTATTACAACCATATCCTTTAACACCCACACAATTAAAGATCGACGCGGAATTAACATCCCTGGTATGTTACTAAACCTTGAATACATTTCACCCAAAGACAAAGAAGATATTATGTGGGGCTGTGATAACAACGTCGATTTTATTGCCGCAAGTTTTGTTCGTCGCAAAGAAGATGTGTTGGCAGTAAAAGCAATCTTAGAAGAAAAATGTAATCATCATATTCAAATCATTGCTAAAATCGAAAATCAAGAGGGTGTAAACAACATTGATGAAATTATCGAGGTTGCGGATGGCGTGATGATTGCCCGTGGGGATTTAGGGGTAGAAGTTGCACCTGAAGAGGTTCCAGTTATTCAAAAAGACATTATTGCCCGTTGCCATGCAAAAGGTAAGATAACGATTACCGCAACACAAATGCTTGAGAGTATGCAAGACCATCCAAGGCCAACAAGGGCAGAAGTAAGTGATGTTGCAAACGCAATACTGGATGGCACAGATGCCATCATGCTCAGTGGCGAAAGCGCGATTGGAAAATACCCGATTGAAACCGTAAATGTAATGCATGCCATCGGCAAGCGCTTAGAAAAAGAATTAAAACGCTCTGCACTTATCAAACGCGCCAATCAAGATTTAAAACGCGACATTCCTGCAAACATTGCACTGAGTGTTGCCCATGCTGTATTGCAAGGACAAGCCAATTTAGTGATTGCCCCAACCATGAGTGGTGGCACAGCGAGATTGTTATCGAAAAATCGTCCGAACACGATGATTGTGGCACTTGTACCAAATGGCGCAAAAGCACGAGGATTGATGCTCAATCACGCTGTCTATCCTATTGTCTTCAACTTGGTTGAAGACACCGAACAACTGATTAAAGATGCTGTTGAGATGGTAAAAAAAGAAGGCTTGATTTCACCAGGTGGTCGTTGCATTATCACCGGTGGGTTTCCTATCGGTACCGCAACAAACAGTTTACGCATCATTGATGTCGATTAATAAAAAATCTTGTTATACCGTAATTGAAGCGGTCTAACAAGATTTTTTTTGATATATGCGGCAAAACTTGATATGACTTACCATTAAGATCATTAACACAATCATTGTTGTGAATAATAAAAAAGTGTTAATTGTATGCTCACCAAAAACAGAAATATTAATGAGTTTAACAATTAAATAGATCACCGCAGCGGAGGTTGTCGGTAATCCAGTGAAAGTTGTTTTCTTGGGTTTAATAAACTCTCTAATGAGACGAAAAAAACCTGCACCAACATATAAGATTGCTAAAGCGATAAAAAAAAGTAGTTGAGATGCGTCGACAAAGGGTAATGTGATAACCATCGGTAAAATAACAAATCCAAGTGTATCATTAAAGAAATCAAGGCATCTACCAATTGTGCTAACAGCATTAATTTTACGCGCGTAATAGCCATCAAACCAATCAATAAACGCATTGATTGGAATCACTACTAAAGCCAACAAGAAATATTCATAATTAACAATCGCAATCGCTGAAATCACAATACCGCAAAGTGTTAAAGCATTAGGTATCCAATGTTTAATTGGCATAACGTTTAACACCCCTTTTAAACCAAGGTTTTATAAACAGTAGCGCCATTACTAAAAAAAACACTAACCATTGGCTAAAGAAGCGAAATACCAATGTAATACTCATTGCTAAGTCATGGTGAATATTAGCACCGCGCATTAAGTGGACCATGGTGGCCTCAAAAGTACCAAGCCCACCAGGGCTTAAAGGCAACAATCCGACTGCATACGGGATAAACGTCAAATAACCACTATCGCCCCAGTGTAATTGAACATTGAAAATGCCTAAGACAATCCATAGTTTAAATGCGAATAAAACCCAAATGCAAACGCCGATAAACCAAGAATTAACCAATACTTTAGGGTTATTTTTAAATGTGAATAACGCTTGTTTAAGACGTTCTTTAAATGAAGAAAAGCGTTTAAAGAACGTCTGTTTATTGAGTAAAAATAAGGCGATCACTAAGAGTGAAACAAGCATTAAAATCATCAAAAATAATCCAAGTATTATCATGTTCAATTGATCAATTAAGACCCGACTCATCACACCGACTAAACTCAAACTTAAGATAAAAGCAAACGCTGTTAAACTTAGCAACTTTTGCATAATCAATACGGGCGTACTTTCAGCATAAGACACCTGACATTGTTTCAAATACACAAGTTTAAAAGCTTCGCCACCTGTTTTCATTGCGGGTGTAATATTTTCAAAGAACGTGCCGTAAAGATTCATTTTTAAAACACTTAGATAAGAAATATTTACACAGATAACTTTAAACAATAGTTGCCACTGTATACTGATTAGTATCACTGTAAGTAGCTGTAAGAAAACAAGGATTGCAATATCCCACAGGGAGAGAATGCGTAGGTGTATAAACACGGTTTCTAAATTGCTATTTAGGATAAGGAAAGCCACTAAACCCAAAACGAAGAGACTTGTTAAAATCTTAATTAGACGACGCGTAAACATCAATATCTTGATAGGTAGCTTGTGATAACCATTCACGTAATGAATGCGTTTGAAGTCGATGTCTAAGTATAATTTTAGTTTTTGGGTTGGCTTTGTTGATTAAATGTTTAAACACAACATCTTGAGATACAACTTGTTTAGCGACAATAATAGTGTCGTAGTCTTTAACCTCAACATCTTGTCCGTAAGCGTGTATAACTTGAATATAGACACCGCTTTCTTGTATGACGTTTTTGGCTTTTGTGATGGCATTTAGGTTACAATCTACTATTGAAACTTGTGCACCAGTGAAACGTTTCAATAATAATGCACTCATCGGCAAAGGGCCACCGCCGATAAATAAAACATTGCTGTGGCGATTTACTGCGCCTAGACATATTTCTTTTTTTACCATGGGTGCATAATAAAGTGTTGAAAACATTTTAAAAAGTTTGTTGCTGCTTGCATAATTCTCATATAGTTGAGTTAGTTTTTTAACCATATCACATCACCCAATTTAATATGTTTTGCACCAAACCACCAATAAAGAAGGCCATAAAAAAGGTTGTCAAAACAATAAGGAAGGCGATTTTAGCTTTGAACTCTTTGACTAAAATTACAAAAACAGAGATGCACGGCAAGTAAAATAACGCTACCACAGAACCAGTAATCAGTTGTATCGTTGTCAAATCCATTTCGAGTAAAGGCATCACCGCAAGCTCTCTACGTATCACACCAAGCAAGAGCGACAAGCTTGCTTCTTTAGGTAAATCTAGCCAACCAACGACTAAAGGCTCTAGTGCTGTGCCAATCCATATAATGGCACCTGTTTCAACAATTAAACCCGCCAACAAAATACCGAAAAACATGGGCACTTGCGCTTCCTTAACAAAGTGTTTGAGTTTAATCCAAATTTTCTTACTCAATGAGCGAAAATCAGGTAACAACAGGTTGGGTATTTCAAGAATAAGTGGTCGACTTTTGCCTTTAAGCAGACGGTTAAGCAAAAGTCCTGTAAAAAATATGGTGATGAATGATAACATATAAACAAACAACAATGCAAACAATGAACGATCACCCAATAAAGTAATGAAAGCCCCTGTTTGTGCAGTACAAGGTACAGCAATTGAAATTAGAGTCACAACAATAATACGTTCTTTTTTAGACCCAGAAGCACGGGTGCCTAAAATTGCAGGGACTGCACAACCATAACCTAAAATAAAGGGAATGATATTGCTGCCAGGCAACCCCATTTTTCGGAAAATACCGTCCATTAAAACACCGAGTCTTGGCAAATAGCCACTGTCTTCTAAAAAACTGAACACGATGTAAAAGAGTAATACGTAGGGCAAGATTAAAGCAAATGGCCATTCAATCATTTTAATCAAAACACCAAACTCACCCACTAAAACTCGGTAGATGATGCCATCCGTTACAAAACGCTCAACGATTCGGGTGACTAGTGGTGCATATATTTGATTCACAAACGGTAATAAAATGATTGAACGAATTGCTTTACCACCACCAACGATAATGCCTAAAGCCAGGGCTAAAACCAAAAACATAATTGGAATACCTGTTTTAGGTTTGATACACCAATCGCTAAAGCGCTCAAGCAGTGAAAGTTCAACATCATTTTCTTGAAGCACATTTTGAACAATTTCTTGACTTTTTTCGATTGGGTTATGAACTTGCATTTTGTTTACTTTAGGAAAATCTTGGAAAATAATATGTTTTAATGCACCCACACCTAAATTTTTAACTGCAACCGTTTCAAAAACGGGCGCTTGCAGATATTGGCTTAATAATTTAGTGTCTATCTCAAGGCCTTTACGACGCGCAACATCACTTAAGTTTAATGAATAAACCACAGGAATATCGTAGTTTTGTAAATCAAACGCAAGGGATAAATTGCGTTCTAAGTGGGTTGCATCTAACACGCATATGATTAGATCTGCACCCGCGTTCAACATGCTTACAGCGACTTCTTCAGCCTTAGATTGAACATTAAGACTATAAATACCAGGCACATCAATTAAAAGGGCTTGACTGCCTTGATGGCGAATCAATCCCTCATGATAGGTTACAGTAGTACCTGTGTAATTCGCAGTGACAACGTCAAGCCCTGTTAGTCGATTAAAAATAACACTTTTACCAACATTAGGATTCCCCATTAATAAAACCTTTTTAATGCCTGTTGGGCGGTGTTTAAACTGATGTTGCTGATGGCAATCCATTAAGTCACCGCCTTTGCTGTAATGTGACATGCTAAGGCTTTATCAATTGCAATCTCACGATTTTTAATTCGAATAATGATGGGACCACCGATAGGCTGTTTTGTGACAATACTCACAGTCAAACCATTTCTAATACCCATCGCAAATAGTAACTGGTCATTTGGACAGTCATTCAAAATATATTTTTGATGTTTTTTCCCAGCGTATAAATGCATGAAATTCGCCTCTTTCTTGGTAGTCTAGTTGTCTTACAATTTTGATTATATAAGAAAAAAGGCCTTTATTCAATTATTTTATAATAATTATAATTAGTTATACAAATAAGAAAAATTATAAATAAGATTTCAAATAAGTTAAAAAAACACTTTACAAATTATACTTAGTATCGTACTATACTATATATAGTACTATAAACTGTCGAAAGGATGATTTAATGGACATCCAACTTAAAAAAGGCGTATTGAATTTGTGTGTTTTAAGCATCGTAAGTAAAACGCCAAGTTACGGATATGACATTTATCAAAACATTAATAAGAACTTTAAAATTAGTGAAAGCACAATCTATCCAATATTGCGAAAAATGGTCACTGAAAACCATTTAGACACCTATTTGGAAGAATCCCCAGAAGGTCCACCAAGGAAATATTTTGAAATAACTCAACTGGGTAAAAAACATTTAAAATATTTACTTGAAGAATGGCATGTATTTAATGACCATGTCAATTATATAATCGGAGGTCATAACGAATGAAAAAGAAGTTTTTAGAAGCGTTATCGTATTATTTAAGAAATTTGGAACAATCTCAACGTGATGATATTCTTGCGTTTTACGAAGAACGCTTTGCATTGGGTATCAGTTATGAAGGTAAAAGCGAATCTGAAATTGTAAATGAACTTGAATCTCCACAACAAATTGCTAAAAACGTGTTAAAAGAGTTCAATCAATATGATGATCAATTGTTTAAAAAAACACCGAACCAAATAGAAACAGGACCGGTGATTGGTGTTGTTTTACTTGACGTCTTTTTCATCTCTTGGTTTGTGCCGATGATGTTTACGATTTTAGCGTCTTTAATCGCTGGGTGGGGTGCGTTAACTTTAAGCCTTTTCAGTTCAAGATTTATGGAAAGCACAACCAGTGTTTTTGGGTCATATATGTTTATGATTGGTGTGGTTATTTTATGGCTACTGATGCTGGCCGGTTTGTATGAAGGTATTCGCCAGTTTGTCTACTGGGTTGTCACAGTACACACCAAAGCGTTTGGTCGCGGTGTACCAATTCAATTAGAGTCTTTTTTTAACAAAATCTCAGTCAAACGTCTTATCAATAAAAGCACTCAACTCCGCTTTTATAGCAGAATGTTGTTTGTTATCGGATTGGCAGCACTAATCATTGGGGGCTTCGTGACATTTGCACAAACAGGTATGTTGGGTGGGTTTACAGAATCGCCTGAAGTTGTTGAAGTTGATTACCGTGTAACACCAAGTAGTGGGGATCACTTGAGGATAAACGCGGAATTAATCAACGCGGGTATCGTAGTGAAAACGCACGACAGTAGTGATATACTGATCGTGGGTGAAATCTCTGAAAATGAACCGGTAGAAATAATCTACGATCAAGGCACACTGTCATTGGTTCAGGAATCACAAATACGTATTGTAATATTTCAGTTTAATTTCCGATCGTTAAGCCAAAAGTTAACTGTATATATTCCACAAGACATGATTGTAACTGAGACTGAAATTCAAACCACGAATGCTAGCATAAGTGTTGAAAACATTAATCTTGCGCAATTGAAAGCAAGTACCACCAATGGATCAATCACGATAAATAATGTTTTATCTAACACACTTATAACACTTAAAACAACCAACGGTCGATTAAATTTAAACGCAGTTTCTGCGGTTAACTATGACATAATCACAACCAATGGCAAAATCGTTTTACGTAACCTTAATGATGCGGGTGAACCTGGCAGTCACTTATCGGCAAAAAGCACCAACGGAAACGTTGAATTAGAAAACGTATATGTGCACCAAGTCACGCTTAAAACCACGAATGGTGACATTGATTATTACAATCAAGACCGAAACTTTTTCGTCAGTAAAATCGATGCCAATACCACCAACGGTAGAACCAATATTGATGTACCAAGAAATTAGTGCGTATTTTTAAACGAAAATAAAATATTGATGATATAATATTACCCGACCGACCATTCGGTCGGGTTTATTATGTTAGGAGTGAAACAGTGAAAAATCTTGTTAATTTTTCTGTAGAAAAAGCCATTACAGTATTTATGGTGGTCATTGCGGTTGCAATCTTTGGGGTCGTTTCTTTTACCCGACTTACCACAGACTTGTTTCCATCAGTTAACATCCCTTTTGCGGTGGTAATCACACCATATCCAGGTGCGACACCCGAAGAAGTTGAAAGAGATATCAACATGCCGTTTGAAAATGTATTTCAAACAACAACAAATGTTCAACAAGTGACCACAACATCATCAGAAAACTTTTCTTTAGTGACTTTAGAATTTAATCAAAGTACGGATATGGATACTGCAATTATTGAAATGCGAGAAGGTTTAAACGCAATCATTGATCAATTGCCTGACAATGTTGGATATCCTAATATTATTAGACTTAATCCTGATTTGTTACCGATTATGAACTTTAGTGTGACGTTTGAAGGTAAATCACTTGAAGAACTGACCGAGTGGATTGATACTTCAATGCGTCCACAAATTGAACGTGTGCCCGGTGTAGCAACGTTTGATGTGAGTGGCGGTTATCAGTCAGAAATTAGGATCACATTAAATCAAGAAGCAATTGATCAAGCCAATGATCAAATTGCAACGGCTTTTGAATCTTTGCCAGACTCACCTGAGTTTGTTTTAGATAAAGAGTATATTCAAAATATTTTATCTGCTCAGAATTTTGCTTTTCCAGCAGGTTTTATTCAGATAGATGGGATAAATTATTTGGTTCGTGTTGGCGATGATTTAGATAGCTTTGACACGATTAAAAATCTCGTGTTAATGGATTTTGATATCCCATTTTTAGCTTTGCCTACAGTACGTTTAAATGACATTGCATCGGTTGAATTTGTGTCGGCTAATGCCCAACAGTATGCCAAAGTCAATGGGCAAGATTCGATTACTATTTCGATTCAAAAAGGCAGTGGGTTTGCGACCACAGAAGTCACACGTGCGGTGAATGCAGCGTTAGAAATACTTGAGGCTGAAAACACAGACATAAGTGTCACCATGTTGTTAGATCAAGGCGAGTTCATTGATCAATCGACAGGTGCTGTGCTCAACAACTTAATTTTGGGTGGTATTCTCGCCATTCTTGTTTTATTTATATTTTTACGTAATGTGCGTGTTACCTTTATTGTTGGGATTGCGATTCCTATTAGTCTTACGTTTGCGATCATTTTAATCTATTTATCGGGGATAACACTCAACATTGTTTCACTTGGCGGTCTCGCGCTTGGTATAGGTATGCTAGTGGATAATAGTATTGTTGTTATTGAGAACATATTTAGGTTGAAAAAAGAAGGTGCTAGCAATAAAGAAGCAGCCATTGCTGGGACAAGTCAAGTTGCTGGTGCGATTACGGCATCAACCCTCACAACGATTGGTGTGTTTGCACCGATTATATTCATTGAAGACTTTGTTCGAGAAATCTTTTTTCAATTGGCCTTAACGATTGCCTTTTCACTTATTGCATCACTCATTATCGCACTGACATTTGTGCCTGCCATTGCGAATCGTGTAATTCGTGTGGATAACACCAAACAAAGCAAGACATTTGATGCAATTAAGTCATTTTATGGCACAATCTTGCAAGGATTCATGAAAGTAAAATTGATTGTTATTTTTGTAGTCCTTATCTTATTTGTTTTGTCTATATTGGGCTCTATTAGCCGTGGGTTTGAGTTTTTCCCAGCGACCGATGAGGGCACGTTAAATGCAACCATTAGGGTTAGCGATGACCAACCATTCAGCTTTATTGAGTTTACGGATGATTTGGATGAGATTTATGAACGTCTGATTGGCCTGGACAACATTGAGACTGTCGGCATTACAATTGGTGGTGGATTTGGTTTCTTTGGTGGTGGTGGCGACGGCACGAGTGCTAACGTGAGCATTGTTTTAAGTGACGATCGTGACTTATCTACAACACAAATGCGCGATCAAGTCGATACCTTACTCACCAATGATTTTATACATTTAGAAAGCACAGTCTTTGGCACTGAATCAGATGCCGGTTTTCTTGTTGGTTCAGGTATTGAGGTGTTAATACAAGGACCAGATTTGGATGGACTTCGCGTCGAGGCGTTGCGCGTTCAGGCACTATTAGAGTCGGTTGAAGGGTTACGCAACATCGACCCAGGATTTGGACGAGAAACTACCGATATTAAAGTGACTGTTGATAAGGATGTGGCGATAACTCAAGGATTGACTGTGGGTCAAGTTTTGGGTGGTGTTGCACAGTATTTGTCAGGGCCAGAACAAGTCACGACATTATCGATCGACGGTCGCAATGTTCGTGTAATGCTTTATGAGCAAGACCAAACGACACGTCGTTCAATTACAAATACCACTGAACTTGAAATGTTGGTTATCGGCATGAATATGTTTACCGGTGAACCAATCATATTATCAGACATTGCTTCGGTTGAACTGGTCCCAGGTTTTGGTAGTATCAGGCGCATTAATGGGGCACGTTCTCTCTCAGTTACAGCCGATGTTGCAACAGGCTATAATGCATCCTTATTGGCTAACGATATCCGAGATGAACTATCTGAGCACACTTTACCATCAGGTTACAGTTTAACACTGCTAGGAGAAAGTGAAGAAATCATGAGTGCTATCAATAATTTATTATTGGTGGGTTTGTTGGGCATCCTGATTGTGTTCATGATTATGGCAAGTCAGTTCCAATCTTTAACTTACCCATTCATTATCATGATTACCATCCCATTAGCATTTACTGGTGGTCTTGGCGCACTGTATCTATTCAATATGCCAGTCAGTGTTGTGGCAGTCTTAGGGCTAATTATTTTGGCGGGTGTGATTGTCAATAACGGTATTGTTTTAGTGGA
>SKFU01000052.1 GCA_007117835.1 Candidatus Izemoplasma sp.
AATATTATCCCCTATTTGTATGAAGGTGTTTATGTTGTCGATAGAAAACGAAAAATTACATTTTGGAATGAAGGTAGTGAGCGCATCACCGGTTATAGTGCAGCGGAGGTGACCGATAGTTTTTGTTATCAAAACATACTGCAACACATCGATGATAATGGTAAGCAATTATGTATTGAAGGTTGTCCGTTACAAAAAACACTCGAAGATGGATTGATGAATGAAGCCAATGTTTATCTTAAACACAAAGACGGATACCGGATTCCAGTGATGGTAAAAACATTGCCGGTTTATGACGATAACAACACAATCGTCGCAGCCATTGAAGTGTTCACTGATGAACGTTTTCAACAGAAAGTATATGAAGAGAATGTTGCATTAAAAGACAAACTTAAAACGGATCCTCTAACAAAAGTCGCGAACCGTCATTTTTTTGACTTTGAACTGTCTAAGCGCATGGAAGAAGCAATCCAATTCAACCAAACTTTTGGTATCATAATCGCTGACATTGATCATTTTAAAAAAATAAACGACACGTATGGTCATCTCGTGGGGGATGAAATGTTGAAAATCGTTGCGCACTCACTGACATCAAATATTGATAAGAACGACTTAATTAGCCGTTGGGGTGGCGAAGAGTTTATCGGAATAGTTGATGTTGATACAATCGAAGCGTTAAAAACTGTCGCAGAAAGACTTAGAAATGTTATTCAGGCATCGAGTTATCAAACCAAACAAGGTGAAACCATACGTGTGACCGTTTCAATCGGGGGCTGTTTGTTTGTACAAGAAGACACAAAAAGCTTACTAGAAAAGGCCGACCGAAACATGTATATTGCGAAACAAAATGGTCGTAATCAAAGTTGTATTGAATAATCTGATTATGGCAAAAAACATCAAAATAGCCAACTAAAAAAGCTAAACCCAATGTACAAGTTTAGCTTTTAGTAGCTTACATTATTACAAAATAATACGTGGTATTTTGGCACGTTCTTTAAGCACGGTATTGAATAGTTTCATGTCTTCTTTTGATGCAGGTGTTATTTTGATTTTCTTATCCTTTGTTTTCAGTATAAAATAATCGCTTTTTGAATATCCTTTGCTATCGGGTGTTTTTGGGCGCTTAATACTAATCTTTACGACATCATCCAGTAAAACAACAATATTATTAGGGTGTTCATTTGCAATGTCATCAATGGCCATCTCATGATAATGTTCTGGTAAAACATAACCATGGGATGCAATAATACTGAGTCGTTCTTTAAATGACTTACCCTTTACTTTTTCGTCCAATCTTTTCTGTGTTTCTTTTTTTGCTTCTTTGCTCATAAATGAAAAGATTAATCGATTGTCAGTCACAAAGATGTTATACAGTTTTATGTTGAAAAGACCACCACAACTCATTTGCGTTAAAACGCCAATACGTTTTTCTGTCATATTCGTACCTCCAATTTTTAGTATAACACCAACGGGTCAATATGATAAGGCTAAAATACTAAAATAGGTCAATTGAAAAATTTGTGAAACCCATAGATAAAAAAAATGACGGCCTGTATTAACATAAAAAAACAGTAATTAATGGTATTAATATTTTTGTTGTTTGGTGCGTGTCAATATCGGTTATGCTTTCGAATAAAACCAAAACCAGTATAAGAACAAATATTTTATCAATAAAACAAAAAAAAGATCTCAAACAATGTTAAAATATGTCTATAAATCTATCCAAAAATGAGAGGGTAAAAATATGGCTTACTATCGTAATCGACTGTTTGATAAACTGTCAGAGTCAAAAACTGAAAAAGAAAAAATAATTAAATCTTTCATTTATTTTGTTTTACCGATTTTCGTCTTATTTATTCCCTTCATTATTACGCGATTCCCACTATGGTCACAATTTACTTTCTTTGAATTTTTTGCGTTGTTTTGTGCAGGGTTGATGTCTACTTTGATGCCGTATTTACTCAATAGGTATAAAGACAAATTTGATGCGTTTTTTGACGCATTGATTTTACATGATCAAGATCAAAACACTCAGTTTAAACTTAACAATCGATCCATAGCAAAGTATGAACTGCATCACAAAAACCTAAATCTAATCTTCTTTTTTATCATGGTGGTTTTAGTCATCGGTGCGCTCATATCAAATGCTTCACTACTTTCTCATTATGGCTTTTACAGCAATGATATCTATATTTATATTCTGTTTGTTTATCTCGCATTTCTACTTTTTCAAACAGCAATGGGTATTGCGGGTGTAATCATGACTATTATCGTGATTACCGATTTAGCGAAAGAAAACAGCATTATTGAAGATGCCATGGATGAGTGTTATGATCGTGGGATGTATATGTTTGGTGATTTTTCGTTTAAGACGACGCTTTACTTCTTGTTTGGTTTGCTTTATATCCCAATCGTGAGTGTATATATTATGAATGCTGAACAACTTATCGTAGAAGTATTGCTTATCTTATCAGTGGTCATGTACGGTAGTTTTTTAATACTGTCTTTTTTAGTACCAAACCTCATTTTAAACGCCAAGGCTCAAGCACATAAACGGTTTTTAATCGCTCAAAATAAACAAAAATATAAGCAATATTGCATTGATATTTTAGAAAGTTATCCAAATTCAAACGCACCTAAAGACATTGAACTAGAACAACTCAAAGCATTAGAAGTAGAACTAAGAACACTCAATCTTTATAACTATATCAATACCTTAAACAACATCAATACATATCCCATTACATTGAAGTGGTTAGTTACAATAGTCGCGCCTTCTATTGCAACGATTGTGTTTGTGTTAATCAATTTCTTTCCTAAGTTGGTTGATTTTATACGACTATTTATGTAGTCTTTATAAAGTAACTTGTTAGTCGGCCTTTGCCCGTGATATAAAAAAAGACAGCCAAAGCTGTCTAAGCAAAAAACGTAACATCCTTTTTAGTAATTAGTGTATAAATGTCGATAAGCCAAGTAATAAATGTGCCAACAAATATCCAAATTAATCCCACAATCACCATAATCATGTCTTTTTTGTCTAAACCTTTAGCGATACGATAAATTCCCCAGGCTATGCCGTCAATAAAGGGAAACGCTAATATTAATTTAACAATCCATGGTAATCCATCAAATGCTTTAACGATACTTTTCATTAAATCGCCTCCTTATACTGCATTATAGCATACATAACATAGGGATGAAAAATGAATCGCCTCAGTACACTGCAAATTTCAATGATTACCCAGACACGACCAGTTCATCACTATTGTTAAAACTAAACAAGGTATAAAAAGGAGAACGATCGTTATGATAAGAAAAGAAGTTGTTTTATTATACAGTGCACTGACTTTAATCACGCTGATTTTACTTGGCGTTTTTGGGCCAACGACATTATTACAAGAACCCAATGTCACGTCTGAGACGGTCTTAAGTGATATTCCTTATTGGACGATTGCGATTGGTTCAGCATCGTTTATTATTATTTTTCCTTCTGAAACCATTATTGTCCTTATTTTAGGTATTCAAATCGGTTTATTGGGTATGTTTTTTCTTAAAAAAACCCAACATGCACCGTCTTTTTGGTGGGGAATAGCCATGGTGTTATGGGGCATCGGCACGTTATTAGCGGGTGCAAGTTATCAAGGACTTGGCTATGAACTGAAGTGTGAAGGGCAACCTTATTGCTTATTTACAAGTTGGTTTGAACTTAGTTACTTATATGTGACTGCGCTAAGTATTTGTTCACTCGCAATCGGTGTCGCTAAGAGCGTATTACCAAAAGATAAACAGCGTACTTTGGTTTATTATGGATTCATGAGTTCAATAATGTATACAGGGGTACTCATAACGGGTACTATTCTTGAAATCCGATTTTTGATTTCATATGAGTTGTTCACACTCTTTTTTATGCCTTTGTTTTTGATTATGTTTATATACAATATTATCTACTTTAAGAAACACCGTGATGCGTTAAACAAATCACTGATTGTGGCATGGGTATTGTTTTTGTTTGTGAATGTGTCCTATTATGTTTATTATTTTTTAGGACTCACTCAAATGTTATATCAATCGCATAATATATGGTTTAGTGCCAATGATGTTTTGCATGTGGCTTTAATTTTTTGGATGGCTTATATTTGGCTTAAGGTTAAACCGCTTGTTCATGACGTTAAATCGCTTTAATGCTTTGCATATCGTTAATTATAAAAAAGTTATTCGCTTAGTTTAAATATGGCGAATAACTTTTTTTTGACCTGTTATTTATGGGCGGTTTTCAGTGTCATTTTGTTAATTTTGTTCGCTGCAATTTTTGCAGTAACAATCGACGTGGGAAACCCGGAAGGTGAAAACGTCCATTGACTTGATTGGAAAATATAAGGAAACGGTGTTTTGATTGAGCGCGCAATTTTAAACATTTTATTTTCAACAGGTATCGCATCTTTAAACGACCAACCCGTGATTGCGCCACCAGTATTATTGAGTCGTGATTTAATTGTTAATGGGGTGGCTTCAATCACAGAAATGATATGTGATTTCCATGTTTTTAAGAGCGTTTGGTCTAAGACGTTAATAATCGCTTGAGTAAGCATTGATTTAAACTCAGTATACAGGTTATTGGCCGATAACCAAGCAGTAAGATCATAATCAAATAACGTACTAATAATGACGGCTGATTTACCTTCTGGGGCCAGTGTTTTGTCTCTTAAAATAGGTACTGATATTTCATATGTTGTTGTTTGAGAAAATGCGTTTATCCATGATTTTAGTGCATCAAG
>SKFU01000069.1 GCA_007117835.1 Candidatus Izemoplasma sp.
AGGTAACTGAGCTTTATTGCTTTGCCTTGTCTTAAGACAATGGCTTCTGGATTATCATAATTGATGATTTCAAGTGTTTGATCATCTTTTAAGTGAAGAATGGTGAATGTTGAATACCCCAATCCCCGCACCTTACATACCGGTAATGTGTGTGCCATCGTTTCTATGCATTCTTCAATCGGAATTGATTTGGCTAGCATGGTTGAAATCATTTTAGCGCAAAGCGTTGATAAAATGTTTGCTTTAACACCACTACCTAAACCATCCGATAACACAATAACTTTGCCGGTTTCGGTGCCTTGAGTAATGTCTACATAATCACCACAAAGCTCTTCATGATGTTTATTGAGTGACTGATAATCAATGCTAAAGGTAAGATTATTCATCATTTAAAACATCCTTCAGTTGGGATAATGCCACTTTCGTATCGGCCGTGGTTTCACCCAATAAAGAAGCAATTTCATGGACTGCACGCATTTGTTTTTGGATAACTTCATTGGTAATCGCAAGGGCTTGATTTTTTGTTGCTGTTTTGGCTTTTTGCATATTGATTTCTTTCGTAATATCGCGTAAAACACAAATAAATACTTTAAAGTCATAATCATACACGATGGTCTCATCAATAAAACGTTCAACATCTGGTAAGTAATAACGTTTATGTTTTTTCCGTTTTTTCGATTCGATTAAGTCATAATATAACGTTGGGTCTTTAAGTACAGCAATATGTTGGGTTAATGAGTCTTTGGCGTTATTCAGTTGAAAAATCTCACACGCCGCAGGATTCATAACTTGTATTTGTAGTTTTTCATTCAGAACAATTACCCCATTGGGTGCACTTTGAATAATGTGATCAGAAAATGATTCAGCACGATCTTTTAAGTACGGTAAACACATGGTTAAATCGGCTTTGCCTTGAATCACTGCGATGGCTTTATCACGACAGGTTAAATAGCCGCAACTACCACAGTTTAAGTGATTGGCTGTGTCATCTTTACCCATGTTAAACAGTACTTTTTGAAGTGCTTTTTCACTGATTTGTGGATGCACGACTTGTAAGTTATCATAAACAGCTTCGATAGTGTTAAACGTGTTTTCTTCAAAACTGAAATCTGCGTCGACAACGTTTCGATTAATATTGATTAAACTTTTTAGTGGCGTGTTGTGTTTGCGATTTCTGAGTGGCCCACCAACACAAGAACCACGACACGCACTCATTTCAATAAAACATTGATCAATAATGCCGTGACTGATGTCATCGAGCGCTTCCATGCATGCTTTTATGCCATCCACAGCCAAATAGTGGCGATCTTGCTCAAAGGATGTGAAACTTTTGATAATCCCCCCAGCGATAGGAAACTGGTTAGTACGCCCCATTAAATTCATTGAATCCTCTGTTTTTGTGTAGGTTATGTTGGCTTCTTCAAACCATGTTTTAAGTTCTAAGAAACTAATCACCGCATCGAGACTGTCTGGATACATCGATTGCTCTTGTTTCTTTGAAATACAAGGTCCAATAAACACGACTTTATCGGTGGTTTCTTTTTGTTTGATGGTTGTTCCATGAACAACCATCGGTGATGGGGTTGTCGATAAAAATGGAATGAGGTGTGGGTAATGTTTTTGGATTAATAAGTTGATGGTTGGACAACAAGAACTAATCAGTACTTTCTTGTTGGTGTCTTTTAGATGTGTTTCATACTTTTTTTTAACATAAGTGGCCGCAACTGACGTTTGCTGGGCACCACTAAATCCAAGTTCAATAAGGCCCTTTTCGATACTGTTAAAATCACTTTTGTAAAAATCAGACAAAAATGATGGGGCGATACTTACATGAACGGATTCGCCTTGTAATAACCATGTTTTTACAAAATCCAAATCACTAAACAATTGTTTAGCTTCCTGTGGACAGGCATTATAACAGATGCCACACAAGACGCATTCTTCTTCGATGATTTGTGCTTGGTTATTCGAAAACTCTATCGCTTTGACTGGGCACTCGCGTATGCATTTATAACAGTTTTTACAATTATTTTTGGATGTGTTAATGATGGTCATACCGACACCTACTTCACTAAGGATAATATGCTGTTTTCAAATACTGTTTGAAAGTTCTCTGGATTGACATTGGTGATAATGTCTTCATTGACTTTGAGTGTCACACCGGACATACATTGTCCCAAACAAAATGATGCTTTCAGTTCGATTTGATCTTCAAGCTTTTTTTCTTGAATGGCTGTTTTAAGTTTATTGATAATCTCATAAGATCCTTTTAAATGACATCCACTGCCGACACAGACATATACAATCATGATTTTTCTCCTTGTTTTTTAAGTTTATTGGATATGACAGCTAAACTTTCTGCCATGTTTTCGTGATGGACAATCACGTGCTCAGGTACATCTAAATGTACTGGTGCGAAATTCCATATGGCTTGAACCCCCGCATCAAGTAGTTGATTACATACGGCTTGAGCTTGGTCTTTAGGCACGGTAATAATACCTATCTTGACACGCATTCGTTTGACCAAGTTCGGCATGACTTTTACTGAGTAAATGGGCGTTTTGTTAATGGTGAAGATGTCCTGGGTTGCCGCATCAAATCCCATGATGATTTTGACCCCATAATCATGAAACCCTTTATAACTTATGAGCGCACGCCCGAGCATACCAACACCGACAATAACGGCTTCTGACACTGTGTTGTAACCTAAAAACGTTTCAATATCGCGAATCAATTGATTGACCTTACGTCCTTGATTTGGAACGCCTTCATCAGTCGCTATTTTAGCTAAGTCTTTGCGCACTTGAATGGCACTGATTTGCATTGCATCCGCAATGTGTGATGCACTGCAATATAATCGCCCTTCTGTTAGAAATTTTTGTAAAATAATCAAGTATTGCGGTAGCCTACGTAGCGATTGTTCTGAAATTTCTTTAATCATCCATTTCACATCCTTAATTCGATATTTAATTATCGACTTTATTATAGTTTATTCTATCTATTAGTCAATAGCTAGTAGGCTTGAAAACGTTTTATTCTTACTTTTTGTATTACAAATTATATGCATAATCGATTACTAGATAATGGTTTTTAGACTAACTGTTTCTTTTGAACGTGTTGGTTTACATGTATCGAAGCCTTGTCAACACCCTAAGCATACTTCACACGTTTTAGCACATTATAAAAAAACATACATTTATCAGTCTTTGTGACCAATTAAAGTATGTTGTTGATATTATCAATTACTATGATTATAGGTTAAGTAATCAGTCTGTACGAGATGAGTGATTGAACAACCTTAAACCCTAACTTAGTGTAAAGGTTGAGTGCTTTTTTATTGACCACATCAACAATCAGAAAAACATGGTGCGCGTTGAGTTTAATAAAAGCTTCTTGCATGAGTAAAAATAGCGATTGCGTACCGTAACCTTGATTTTGATACCGTGGGTCAATCGCAAAGACTTCTAAATACGCTGTCTCTTGTTTGGGTATTAATAACGCATAGCCTATCCATGTTTCGTTTAAAAAGATGTCGTATAGATGGTCAAACCTTGAGCGTATCAGTAACTGTTCGCTTGTTAAATAAATATTGTTAAAGATTTTTTTATGCAATGAAGCAATCGCGTTTTCGTTCTTAGTCGATGCTTTTCTTACGTGGAGATCAGTGTCTACTTTAACAAAGTTGCTGCGTTCACACTGTAATTGAACCTCGTATTCATTGATGGATGCACCAACATGATTCATGAGCTGCTTGTAGTATTGACTCTGTGAATGAACAAAAAAATTCATACTTGTGGGGTTGTGCTGGTTTATGCAATCTTCAAGTAATGCTTTTGCAATGACTAAGTCTTCTTTTAAAACGAAAGGACCCATCACATCGACGGTGTTGTTTGGTGTTTGAAAATACGTTATGACACCTTGAATTTGATTGTCTAACACATAGACACGTGCCATTGATTCCGTGATGGCACGCATGATTTCTTTATGAATATCTGTTTGGGCTTTTGGCATATAAACTGAGTTCATCTGTGATTGTTGATTGGCATTATAAACCAAAGATACCAAAATATTTAGGTCATTCAGTGTTGCTTTTCGAATCATTGTGCCACCACCTTAGTTGGTAATACTGTTTCTGTCATTGACTTAAAACTCAAAATAGAGCATAATAACCGTGGTCTTGTCTATCGATTATTTGGAGGTTTTTATGACGCTATTTTTAAAGACGATGCTAAAACATTTCATAATATTTTCTTTACTTGTGTTGGTCATGGTTTGTATCATTTTTGTGCTTGGACAATTTAATTCATTGCACCCAGATGCTTACCGTGATGGTGTGATGAGTATTGTTTATGTCTATGCGATTATATTGTTTTTACACTTGCTGATTTATATTATTAAAAGCAAAACCCGCTTTGATGCATTGAAATTACCAAGCCAATGGTTAAGGTGGCATCAAAACAGTGGTGTTTTTCTGCATATTGCTTTAGGTTTCACTTTCATTACAGTCATTAATAACCTGATGATGATTACAGGAATTGATACACCGAAACAAGGTACTTTTGCGTATACACATTTACTAATACGTACATTGATTGTCACAGTCGCGGTCATCATTTTGATGTACAAAGACGTGTATTATGGCATTAAGTCAGTGTTTAAGTTGTCAAAAAAACCGATGATACACACAGTCGCTAAAGCCTGGAA
>SKFU01000046.1 GCA_007117835.1 Candidatus Izemoplasma sp.
AATCGCATGATTTTCACCACCTTTAAACTATTCTATCATAAAAACAGATTCAGCACTATTTGACTGAATCTGTTTTTTTGATAATCTCTTGCATTGTATGATAAATCGAATGGTTGGTTTGTTTTTGAAATGCTTTATCGATTTTTTTCTCTTCTGCTTTATTGTTTATAATTGCTTGATATCGCTGATATTGTTGAATAATGTGTTTTAAATTGATGGGCTTAGTTGATGCATGATATTGCTCAATGTGATTTAAAAATTGAACAATATCAATGATTTCAGAGGTTGAGTAATGGGTGTAATCAATGGGATAATCCATCATTAATCGCCGAATGAAATCCCAATTGATTTTGCCGCATGTACTATTTGTCCATTCGGGTCAACATATTTTGCCCCACCCTTACTGGTTTCTCCGGTAACACCTTTACCAACAACTTTTTCTAAGTCCACTTCGTTAACATCACGGCCTTCATATCTTACCATGACACCGTTTCTGTTTGTCATTAAGCAATCCACAGCATGAACGCCAAAACGCAATCCGATTTCGCGGTCAAATTGGCTCGCGATACCCCCACGTTGAAGATACGCTAAGTTGGTATTACGAACTTCTTTATATGGCATTAATGCCGCGAGTTCACGGGTTAATACTTCTCCTACGCCACCAAGTCGCTGTGTATCTGCGGAATCTTCAATTGTTTCCCTTATAACCACACCGCCACCGACCTGTGTTGCACCTTCACTGACAACTATCACAGTAAAGTTTTTTCCGCGTGCTTCGCGTTCATCGACTTTGGCTTTAACTTTTAATAAATCATAAGGGATTTCAGGAATGAGTATAACATCTGCACTGCCTGCAATTCCGCCCTCAAGCGCGAGCCACCCCGTGTTTCGACCCATCACTTCAACCACCATAACACGCTCGTGCGAATAAGCTGTGGTATGAATTTTGTCGAGTGCATCGACAATATTTTCTAGTGATGTGTTGTAGCCAAACGTCATGTCTGTCGCCGGCAGGTCGTTGTCGATGGTTTTAGGAACACCCACCACTTTAATACCTTTTCTGTGGAAGTCACGTGCACTCGTTAAAGTCCCATCTCCACCAATGATTACTAAAGCATCGACGTTTTCTTTTTTCATGTTTTCAATGGCAACATCCGACACATCTTTATGGACCACAGACCCATCAGGTTGCTTCATATAATAATTGAATAAATTGTCTCGATTGGATGATTTCAAAATTGTGCCGCCTTCATGCATAATGCCGGATACAGCTTTTAAGTTTAATGGTATAAACTCATTTTTATAAAGACCTGAATACCCTTTAATGTATCCGATTACTTCTAAATCGTATTTATTGATGGCTGTTTTCGTAATGCCGTTGATAACAGCATTTAATCCACTGCAATCGCCGCCACCAGTTAATACACCTATTTTTTTAATTGTACTCATAATTGCCTCCATATTTGATTGGTTAATATCATTATACTTGCAATTGCAATAAGACTCAACACATACACCAAATATGAAAACGTTTTAATTGTAATACTATTTGGGTTTACGCATAAGATCACAAGGATATTTATTCTACATATTAGATGTGATTTATTCAATCTTTTGATATAATGAGTGAAAGAAGGTGAATTTTAATGATTACCATGAAAGATATTGTTCGTGAAGGTCACGTGAGCCTACGCAAACGTGCTGATGAAATCACATTTCCAGTGACTGAATCGGTGAAAAACACATTGATTGAAATGCGCACGTTTTTAATCAACTCGCAATCACCCGAGTTATCTGAAAAATATGAGTTAAGACCAGGTGTTGGTCTTGCTGCACCGCAAATAGATGTGCCGTTAAGAATGTTAGCAATACACACACTAGATGAAAACCTTGAAACACTGCACGATTATCTTATGATTAACCCCCGATTGATTAGTCACAGTGAAGCGCAAACATACATGCCAGAAGGTGAAGGTTGTTTAAGTGTAGATCGTGAGATTGAAGGTTTGGTGCCTCGGTATCAAAAAGTGACTGTCGAAACTTATTTATATGATTGGGTTTCAGATACACTGGTTAAAACAAAATTACGTTTAAAGGGTTTTTTAGCGATTGTGTTCCAGCATGAACTTGATCACTTAAACGGTGTGTTGTTTTTTGATCGCGTAAAAACTGAACTATCCCACTTAAAACCAATAGAGTTTAAAACTATGGATATAGAGGAGGATTAAGAGTTATGAAGTTATTCATTGATACTGCAAATGTCGAATACATCCGAGAAATTGCTTCATATGGAATAATCTGTGGTGTCACAACCAACCCCACACTGATTGCCAAAGAAGGCCGTGATTTTAAGGAAGTCATCAAAGAAATCACACAACTGGTTGATGGGCCAATTTCTGGTGAGGTTATTGGCCTCACGGCTGATGCCATGATTGAAGAAGGTCGTGAAATTGCTAAAATACATCCCAATATGGTCGTTAAGATACCCATGACAGGCGAAGGGTTGAAAGCGGTTAAAACACTGTCAAGTGAAAATATTAAAACCAACGTAACGCTAGTGTTTTCTGTCAATCAAGCGCTTTTTGCAGCATTGGCAGGTGCAACGTATGTGAGTCCTTTTGTGGGGCGCTTAGAAGATACCTTGCATGAAGGGGCTGAAGTGGTCTCAGACATTCGAAATATGTTTGACTTTTATAACCTAAACACAGAAATTATTTCTGCCAGCATTCGCTCCCCGAAACAACTTGCAGATTCTGCACGTGCTGGTGCACATATTGCCACAGTACCGTATGAAGTATTGAAAAAATCCTTGATTCATCCATTGACTGACCAAGGCATAGAAACATTCATCAAAGACTGGGGCAAAGTTTTTGGCAACCGTTCAACAAAATAGATGTGAAAGGCAGGATTTGTTATGAATATTTATGATTTCGAAGCGATTAACATGGCGGGTAAAACTGTTTCATTAAGTCATTATAAAGACTATGTTATTGTTATAGTTAATACCGCAACACGCTGTGGATTTGCATACCAATTTAAAGGTTTAGAACAACTATATCAGCAATATAAAGAGCAAAAATTTGTGGTTTTAGGATTTCCTTCCAACCAGTTTAAAGACCAAGAACCTGACAATAATGATCAAATCAATGAAACGTGTCAGTTAAACTTTGGCGTGACCTTCCCACTATTTCAAAAAGTTGATGTTAAAGGTGATTTTCAACATCCAGTATTTACTTACTTAACCAATGAAAAAGGTGGGTTTTTATCCAGAACCATCAAATGGAACTTTACGAAGTTTATAATCGATCGAAATGGGCGTGTGGTTAAACGCTTTGCACCGACTGTTAACCCTGAGAAAATGCAGCCAATCATCGAAAAGCTACTTTAATAAAACAGTTCATAGCAATCTGCTATGAACTGTTTTTTATTAAGTTATAACGCTTCAGTAATGGTTTTGCCTTGCATGTGAAGAACCAAATAATCAGGTCCCCCAGCTTTTGAGTCTGTGCCACTCATATTGAATCCACCAAATGGTTGATAGCCAACGATAGCACCAGTACATTTACGATTAAAGTATAAGTTTCCTACGTGGAATGTTTCGCGTGCTAGTTCTAGATGTTCACGATTATTAGACCACACGGCACCCGTTAATCCAAATTCTGTATTATTTGCAACGTCAAGGGCTTGATTAAAATCTTTAACTTTTGTCACTGCAAGAATTGGTCCAAAAATTTCTTCTTGCATTAGTCTAGCATCCGGTGCAACATCAATAAATACTGTTGGATCGATAAACCATCCTTTTGAATCATCAACGTGTCCTCCGGTTAATAGTTTCCCTTCTTGTGCACCAATGCCAATGTATTCACTAATTTTTTTAAACGCGTTACCGTCATTGACTGGCCCCATAAACACGTTAGAATCTTCTGGGTTTCCAACCAGTATACGTTCTGTTTTTTGCTTGATAGCTTCAACCACATCATCATAAACTGCTTCATGAATAATCGCACGGCTACAAGCACTACATTTTTGACCGCTAAAACCGAATGCACTGGCAACGATGGCTTCTGCGGCCGCATCAACGTTAATGTTTTCATCAACGACAATGGCATCTTTACCGCCCATTTCTGCAATCACACGTTTTAACCATATTTGACCTGGTTGTACTTTAGCGGCATTTTCATAAATATCAATACCCACTTCTTTACTACCGGTAAAACTGATGAAGCGTGTCTTTGGATGTTTAACGATGAAATCACCAATTTCAGAACCACGACCCGGAACAAAGTTTAAAACACCTTTAGGTAATCCCGCGTCTTCTAATAATTCAACAAGTTTATATGCAATCACTTGTGTTGTAGATGCTGGTTTTAGCAATACGGTGTTTCCAGAAACAATGGCTGCACTTGTCATCCCTGTTAAAATAGCTAACGGGAAATTCCAAGGGGTAATAATGGCCCCTACGCCCAGCGGAATATATCGGTACTCATTACGTTCAACATTGCGACGGCTTAATATCTTTTTGTCAATTGTCATCATGTCAAGCATTTGACGCCCATAATATTCTAAGAAATCAATCGCTTCTGCGGTGTCTGCGTCAGCTTCTGCATAAGGCTTCCCTGCTTCTTTGGTCATTAGAGCACTAAACTCAAACTTGCGACGACGCATCATCCCTGCGGCTTTAAATAATACATCCGCTCGAACTCTTGGATCAGTTTTTTTCCATGTTTCAAACGCATTAAGCGCCGAATCCATCGCCAGTTCGGCTTCTTTAATGCCCGCTTGGTGAATGACACCAATCACCTCTTTATGATTCGAGGGGTTTTTAGAGATTAAAGTGTTTTTGGTTTGAATGCGTTTCCCATTGATAATTAATGGATATTCTTGATTAAGATACCCTTGTACACACGCCAAACCCGCCTGAAATAAATCAATGTTTTTGGGGTTTGTAAAATCCGTTAATGGTTCTGTTTTGTAACTAAAAATCGCCATAATTCTCTCCTTTATTTTTTTTAGACAACGCTTTTTTCCTTGGTAATTACTTGTTTACCATCAAAGCGTTCTAATGATAGTTCTTCCATCGGCATTGTCGGTGCTTTTCCTAAAATTAATTCTGCGAGTAACACGCCGGTCATGGGTGCTAACATAAATCCATGACCACTAAATCCACAGGCCATGTAAAACCCCGGTAATTTTTTAGTGCCACTAATAATCGGTTGGTGGTCAGGGGACATGTTGTATAGCCCACCCCACTGCCTAATTACTCTAAGTTCACCGACAGGTGGCAATAGTTCGGTCACAGTCTTTGCCATGGCATCGAGGAATTGGTGACTTGAACTGACATCCAAGCCTTCAGGCATATCAGGGTCACTTCGGCCCATAATGAATGCACCATGCGGTGTTTGTTGGCAATAGATGTTTTTAGAAAAACTGATGACCATCGGTCCTTGCATTTTTTCAACTGGTTCTGTGACCAATATCTCATGATTTTCAGAGTATACCGGAATATCAATTCCCACCATTTGGCCAATGGCTTTTGACCAACCTCCCGCAGCGTTTATCACGACACCGGTTTCAATATCACCGCGTGTCGTCACCACTTTTTGAATGACTGAATCTTTAACCACAATGTCTTTTACTTCAGTGTATGTATAAAATGTTACACCAAGCCGTTTGGCTGCTTTATAGTATGCGTCTGTCGTAGTAAACGGATTTAAATGACCGTCTGTTGGACAAAAAGTAGCACTATACACATTGTCTATATTTAGGTAAGGTACAATCTGTTTTGCTTCTTCTTTTGTCAATCGTTTGGCGGGTATACCTAACGCATTTTGCAACGCAACATTGGTTTTAAACACCATGTCTTCTTCTTGATCAGAACCAACTATTAAGTATCCTTCCTGCTTAAACTCTATATCCCCATCATACGCTAATATTTCTTGCGCTTTTTCAAAAAACTCAACACTTTTTTTAGCCAGCAAACAATTCATTTTAGCACCCCACTGTTGGCGAATGCCTGCACCGCAACGACCTGTTGCACCGCTGGTTAAATATTCTTTTTCAATTACCACGATGTTTTTAGCACCAAAGTCAGCCAAATGATACGCGATGGCACAACCGCTGATACCACCACCAATAATGACATAATCGGCTTTATTCTTCACGGTTTTTGGCCTCCATAATTTCTTTTAACTTGATACCCATAGTCAGTGGTCGCATGTTATGAAATGGCACTTCTTCTAATGGTTGGTTGAAGTACTTAGAAATTTCCCATTGAACCATTTTTCCACAGGTATTGGCTTGACACGGACCCATACCAACACGTTTAATACGTTTTAGTTCTTCAAAGGTCTGATAGCCTTGCTCAAACAACGCGATCAAATCAGCAAGCGTCACATCTGAACAGCGACAAATAATCACATGTTTAGGATCCATATGGCACCTCGATGGTCATGGCTTCAATGATATGCTTGGCCTCAATTTCTATTGTAATTATCGCGGTTTTATCTTGTGATTCATTTATTCTTACTTGCTTAATTAGCCCATCAGTTAAGTGTTTTCCAGAACGGTCAAGCACTTTAACAATTGCGTCTTTTTGTGGCAGTGGAACAAATTCATATGGTATTTTTAGAATCGCTTTGTCAGCCTTTATTTGTCTTACTGTGATTGCTAAACCAGGGCAATGATATACACAAACACCACACCCTGTACATTTATCAAAATTAATCTGTGGTCTTTGGTTGATATCTTGTGGTACATGAATGGCATCAAAAGGACAGCTGGTATCACAGGGATTACACGGAATGTCTTTGTAGCATTCAATGATTGCTTTTGGTTTTTTTAAAACAATCAAATCAGGGAACTCTTTAAGTATTTGAGTGCGTGTTGGCACCCCAGTTTTTTCAATCATAATTGAACCCCCAATTTAGCAATACCTTGTCTAATTTTGGACCCGTGTGGGCCTTGTCTCAATGTATCTAAATCGCAATGTAATTGGGTGAGCTTTGCCGTGTGATTGGGCACGTGGTACCCTAGTTTTAAAGCCGTTTCAATCCCTGTTATTTCTCCTGCAATCATGGCACTTGAAGCTTCTTCTATTCCTGTTACATCACCACAAGCAAAGACGTTATTGATACTGGTTTCATAATGTTTATTAACACGTGGTACATTGCCGCCAAGTTCTCGAATATACACAACCTCTGCACCGATTTGTTGTAGCAATTCCGTCAACGGTGCAAGTCCGACAGCAATACAAATTGTGTCGACTTCTAATTGTTTTTCAGTCCCTGGAATACCTTGCCATTGATCATCTAATTGCCATATTTCAACCGCTTCAACACTGTCAACACCAATCGCTTTTTTTACCGAAGTGTTCATCCATAAGTCAACGCCAAGACGTTTGATTTTAGATGCATGAACCAAATACCCACTGATATGATCGGCAGCCTCGACTAAACCCACCACATGAACACCGGCTTGCATCAACTGATAACTCACAATCAAACCAATATTACCGCTACCTACCATCAATACTTTGTGTCCTGGCTTTACGCCATACACGTTCATTAAGGTTTGAACTGCACCCGCTGCATAAACACCAGGTAAATCATTGTTTTCAAATGGTAAAGATTTTTCACTCGCACCGGTTGCGATAATGATTGCATCTGCCGATAGCTTAAAGTATCGATCATCTTTTATACACGTCACAACTTTATCATTATATAAACCCACCACAGTCGTTTGCGTAAAAACGGTAAGTTTATTTGGATATTGCTTTAATTTTTCGTCAAGCATGGTTAAAATATCAATCCCACGCTTTGAGGCGTGTTGCTTTTCTGAACCAAAAAACATGTGTGTTTGCTTAGTGAGTTGTCCACCAACCAAATCGTTACGATCAATAAGCATAACTTCTACACCTATCTTTAACAACTGAGAAGCTGCGGTTAACCCTGCGGGCCCAGCACCAATAATAATGACTTCTTTATGCATCATAAGGCCGCCCCTTTCCCACTTGTTGTTTGACATCCATATCCTTTTTAAGTGGTGTTATGCACGTTCTAACGTTGGGTTCGCCATTGACTTCCATATTGCATGACGCACAGTTCCCAATCGCACAATAAAAGCCACGGGCACGTTTTAAGTGAATGCTATGGCTTAGATTTTTTATGCCCAGCGCATGTAATGCTGAAGCGATGGTATCACCATCGTAACCATAAACTTGTTTCCCATTATAATAAAATTGAATCTTCTGTTTTTCTGTGAACATTAAAATGGGGTGTTGACGTATTCTCATAGGCCACCTCATGAGTGTAGTATATGGCCATTATATCACATGAAAACCCTTACGACAATCTCAAAAAAAACCATGTTGTTCACTGAACAACATGGTTTGTTTTTGTCATATTTTTAAGTTGCATTTTAACATAAAATGCGGCCAATTGGACTTGTACAATATAGGCAATTGCAATGACTAATGCAACTTCTGCACCTTCTTTTGAAAACAACGACAAGGCAATCGCTAATGCTACTGATAAGCTTCTAATCATCGTCCCATTGATAAAGGCAATACGGTCTGCTGCATTAAACAACACACTGCCAATCAGATGCAAACTTATAAGCATCACGAAATAGCCCAGAGATACGGGTATGATTATCCGTAACAATAACATTGGATCTTGCAGTAACATATTTGCCCTTAAACTCATGACGATTGTTATTAGCACAATCACTGCGATTGTCGATATAAACGGGAATACTGGTTTGATACGTGTTTGAAAAGTCTCGACACCATAATGTTTTTTTAATCTGTTTTGCGTTAAAAACCCAAGAACCATCGGAACAAAGACAATCATTGTAATTTGACCGAGAATTGTTGTAAACGGTATATCAATGGTTTCTCCTAAATACAAGTTCATTAGTATTGGTGTTAGTAATCCACCAAGCATCAATCCAATCACGATCATTCGAATCGCTTCTTTTACATTGCCTTTAGCCATGACCGTCCAAGAGACCGTCATGCCTGAGGTTGGCAACAATGCAATTAACATAATGCCTAAACGGAAGTATATTTCATCTTTAAAAAACCAAATCCCAAAAAAGTATGCCAGCAATGGCAAATACCCAAAATTAACGATTTGGGTTATAAGTTGAAGTTTGATGTTTCCCTTTTCTAGTAAACTTTTATAGTTCAATGTAACCATCATTGGGTATACCATTAAAAACGAAAGGTAATTAATGCTTACCCGTAAAAAACTTGTATCCCATAACACCCCAATAACAAATCCTAAAACCATCCCTAGCATAATGCTAAATACCAAATGTTTTTGGATCCACTTAAAAACGTTCATACCTAATCACCTCTTACCTTACACTATTGTAATGAAAGAAAAGGGTTCGTGCAAAAATTATGCATTGATTTAAAAAAGGGCCTTAAGACCCCTTTTCGTTTCTTCTTGCTTTTTTTACCCAATTTCTTAATCTTGATAAGCTAACATAATGCGTCTCAATCAATGATTTATACGTTGCTTTACGTGCGATAATTTGTTGCGCTAAAGCCACTTGCTCAGTTTCCGTAAACGGTGTATTGGCAAGTTTTATGGCCATTTTTCGGGTCAACCCTGCAGACCCAAAAATACGGTAAAGCATATACCAGTCTTCAATTGTTTCAGAGTAAACATCGAATTGTTCAGCCAGTTCTTTATATGTAGAACCCACTTCTTTTAATTGACAAATTTTAAGTTTAAAATAATAATTGTATGGTTTAGGTTTTTGATGTTTTCTAAGATTTTGATATAGTTTTTCGCTTTCTTTTTGACGACTTCCAAGCACTTGCCCTATGGCATAATATTTGTTATCGATACCATATATAATCGGGTCGAGAATGTTGAGCGATGGATTGACATTATCAATGAAAATCGAGTCATCGACAATGGTCTTTTGAACATCGGCGATAAGCAGTTTGCGTTTACCTATATCCGTAACATTACTTATTTTTACAATTAAGGCAACTTTGGCGTCTACTATGTATGGCACTGTTGTCTTTTGTGTTGTTGTTTCAAACAAGTTAGGTTGGTCGAGGTGGTTTAATGATTGCCAATTAAGCGCCAAATCAACACGATCAATCCAAGTTGACGATGGCAGGTTAATACTGAACCTTGAGTCCATTGTAAATGCTTGCGAAAATGGTTGGTTTGGTTCAATCACCATTGCGATTAACGCCGGTTTATGGCTAATAATACTTACACTTGTTGTCGCAAAATAACATGGTGAATCGTTTTGAAGTATCCCTACAATCACAATTGGTTTCGGATATATTAATGCTTGTTTATCAATTGTTTTCTTCATTATTATAATACCCCCATAACTTAATTATACTAACAACGCGCGTAATAGCAATATTTTTACGCGTGTTGAACAACCGTTAAAACCAATACTACCCCTAAATCATCGGTGAGTTGAAAGCGTGTTTTTAGTTTTTGGATACGGTAATATGGGTGAGGATGACTTTGAATAAAACGTGATGCAAACTTGTCGGCAGCGGGTTGTCGATGAAATCGTTCAATTTGAACCAAAGCTTGTGCCATGTGTGCTGCAAGCCCTTGGTCACCGGCATACGCATCCGCTTGATACTCTTGGTGATGCATTAAGCGTATCATTGCTGTTTTAAAAAGCGATAGTGTAATAATAAAACTGAGTGAAAACAGTAAATAACGGTGCACATCAAATGTCTGATTGATTAGAAGTATGCCCAGCGTGGTGATTGTCATTAACGACAAAACAAACACCATAAGCCTTTGAAACAAATGATGCTTTTTTTGGTGTCCAAGCTCATGAGCCATAATCGCTTTGATTTGATTGTAATCCAATCGTCCAACTAACGTGTTTGACAGTAACATCATTTCTTGCTTGGCAATGCCTAAAAACAACGCGTTCATCGGCAACCTTCCTGAACGTGGTTGAGCCACATACACATTGTCTTTTAACGCGGATGTCCAACTAAAACTAAGCATTCGGTGTTCGTAAGGAACCAAGCGGAAATATCGGTGTATTACTCGATTGGCCAGTAGCGTCATAGCGATAAATAAGACCAAGCCAAATAGACCCATTGAAATAATGAGTACCATCGGTTTCATGAGTGAAAAAAATACAACCGATGTGATGAGAAACAGTATGCTTCCCAGTAATATTTTTACACCCAGTATGAATGCTTTTTTAATGCGTTGTCTGCGATGATAAGAAAATGAGACACCCATCATCAGCAAAATACTAATTGCGATGATTAAAATGTATTGATTAAACCACATCATAAATGCAATTGCATTTAATCCAATGAGCACATTAATGCTTAAGATTTGAACATCAGTTCTGAACTTTAAATGGCGGTAATTCATATGCAGTAACATCAACTCAATAAAACACACAATCAAGGCGATTAACAGTAACACCACATCAAATGTTGCCAATGATTTTTACCAAAACACGCTTCTTACGCATGCCATCAAACTCGCCATAAAATATTTGTTCCCATGGGCCAAGATCTAATGCCCCTTGCGTGATTGCAACCACAACTTCACGCCCCATAATGGTTCTTTTTAGATGCGCATCTGCATTGTCTTCATACGTATTGTGTCGGTATTGATGATAGGGTTTTTCAGGTGCGAGTTTTTCTAAAAAAACCTCAAAATCATGGTGTAAGCCAGATTCATGATCATTGATAAATACACTTGCGGTAATGTGCATTGCATTAACTAAAATAAGCCCTTCTTGAATACCGCTTTCTTTTAGACAGTGTTCGACATCTGTGGTAATGTTGACAAAATCTCGTCGATGCGGCGTATTAAACCTAAGTTCTTTACGATAGGTTTTCATCAAAATCAACTACTTCCTGATATTTTGGGTTTTTCAGTTGCATAACCACTTGAATTACTTCGAATAATGTTTCTGATATTTCATTCGCTTTTTGATATTTACGGTGTTTAACCAACAAATCATTTAATATCCTTGAACTCAGGTGCATCAGAAAATACGCTTCAGAGACTTTGGCTTGATAAAACAATGAAGTCATCACTTCTAGACAATTTCTATCACTTTTAGTGAGCAAAGCGTATAAACAATCAAAAAATTCTTTGTATAATTTACTGTACCCATAATGGGTTAATTGGTTAATTTTATTGGCAGTTTCTAATGCCTCGTCAAAACGCTTTAACCGATAACATAAATAAACTTTTAATGTCAGAAATTCTGAGCTATCCCTGGGTATAACATTCAGTGTTTCAAGGGCTTTTTTTTCTTGGTTAACAAGAATATAATAATGCACATAGTTGATTGATGTAGCATAGTTTAATGCGATAACATCGTATTTAGTTGCCAGATTATACGTGTTTTGGGTTGCGTCTAAAAAGGTGTCGTATTGGTGGGTTCTTAAATAATACGTTTGAATCAAGATACGCACATAGTAGCCGCGATGATAGTTATTCACTTTATCAAAATAAGTTTTGGCCTTTTCTGCATGCTGAAACCCTAAGTAATAGCTTGTATATTTATGCATCAAAGCTTGCCCTAAAACATAATGAATCAGCGCTTTATATTGTTTGTCTATCACGTCTTTAAGTGCTTGTAGTAAATACTCATGGGTGACGTGAACATCGAAGTTCAGCATGTAATAAAACCCATTGGCTGTGATGAATACATCTTCTTCATAATCATTTAAGTATGGTTTCAAACATTGACACCATTGATAATGGTGTTGTATCGGCACAAACCCGTCTAATGCCTGAGTTGCATAAAAATACATGGTTAAATAATAGTCGATAAAGCAAGACCCGTTTTGATAATCACTTAAACTGTCATTAATTGTGTTGTAATAGACTTCGGCTTGTGCCATGTCAAGATAAAAAATATGCTTACGAAACTCGCGCAACATTTCCATTAAATGCCCGCGAATCTCACGATCAGATATGATTTCAATATTTAGGGTGTTGATAAGTTTGTTTAAATCCGATTCAACTGGAACCCGGGACATTTGCTCAAGGTCAGTAATGACCTCTAATGGAACTCGCGACGCTTTTGATAACTGCTCAAGACTAAGCGCTTGTCTGTTTCTTTCGAAATGGATTCGCGCACTTAACAATCTTAATTCCATAAGCATTCTCCCTTCATGTCAGTATTATGCCATCATTTTCTAATGATTGCAATCAAGGCAAATAGTTTTAAAGCAAAACCATCAAAATATGGTATCCTTTATGATACACTATTTTATGAGGAGTGATGTCATGTTACCGGTAATAATAGAAAAACAAAAAGAAAAAAAGAATGTTCTCATTTTATTGGGTGCTTTCATCTTCATTTATGGTCTGTATTTTTTCCTAGACGTGCTAGCCCATACGAATGTGTCGTCACTCATTCAACAGTTAGGCTGGCCGTTACTTCTAGTCCATCAAGGGATTAATCTTGTGCTTGCTGGACTGACTAGTGTGATGGTGTCTTTTAGCCAAATCAATCTTAGTTTAACTAAAAAAGAGCCGATGGGGTCAAATGCCATTCCCTTTCTTTCATTTATTTTTGGTTTGTTAACGTTTGGTTGTGCGCCTTGTGTTATAACATTTTTAGCCGCGATTGGTATCGCGTTTACCCCGATCGTTTTCCCAATGGGAAATTTAGCTTGGAAAATGATTTTACTTGGCCTAGTTATTCTCGGTTTTATATGGATTTTATACAGTATTCATACAACCACATGTAAGATGAAAACATTAACTTCTAAATAATCATTAAGCGTCTTGTTTTAGACGCTTTTTTTTATGCATACAATCGGCTTTTTGTATGCTATAATTAATCAATAAAAGGGAGGTATAACCAATGAAAGCAATGCAGATAAAAGGCGTGGATGGCGCCTTAATCAATCTACTCTACCAACAAGCAAAGTCACCTAAAGGTGTGATTCACATTTTACACGGTATGGCAGAGCACGCAAAGCGTTATGAAGCGTTTGCAAGTTATTTAGTTGACCATGGATTCAGTGTTTATTGTCATGACCATCGCGGGCATGGTAAAAGTTTAAAACCAGACCAAAGCATTGGTATTTTTGATAAGACTGACACCTTTTTGAATATTATCAAAGATGTGGATATTGTTCAAAAAAAGATACTTGAAATGGAAAAGGTTCAACACATCAGTGTCTTAGGACACAGCATGGGGTCATTGATTTTAAGACGTTATTTACAAACAAAACCTGAACATGTTAAACAAGCAATTTTCATGGGAACACTCCCTTATTACAGTGGCCTTTTTAGTGGTATGATGATTGGTATCGCACAGCTTACTGGATTATTTTACAACCCCACTAAACAGCATCATTTACTCGCAAAATCGATGAATGACGGTTTAATTAAAGTAATAGAAAACCCTAAATCTAAATTTGATTGGTTAAGTTATAACCTAGACAATGTTAACACATATATCGAAGACCCTATGTCTGGTTATGTTTATAACAAGTACTTCTATCAATCATTTTTCAAATGTATTCACCAAACCAATAAGAAAAAAAATATGGCATTAACCCCAATGATTGATATGGTTTTTATATCAGGCCAAGATGATCCTTTGGCTAACCAAATGAAAGCCATTGAGCATTTACAACTTAAATATAACCAGGTCATACCAGAAATTAAGAGTGAGATTAAGGCGGTTGAAATGGCCCGACATGAGGTCCTACATGAAAACAACAAAGCGGAGACTTATGGCTATTTATTAACTGTATTCGAGCGTGCAACTACCTAATCGATGAAGGAACTTAATTATCCAAAAGAAAACCTCATAATCTTAGGACACCAACTCAAAAGTCTGCGAATGAAAAGAGATTTTTCATTACGTGGTGTTTCAAATGCCGTTAACATCTCTGTATCCGTGATATCCGATATTGAAAATGGTAAAACAATAGCGAATTTGATGACGTTAGAAACATTGTATCAAGCCATCGACATAAAACTGTTCATTGATCTTACTGCGCTGACCGAATATTTCGAGAAAATGATGCGTTTTTATGATGCGTTTTACCATAAAGATATGAATGAAATGACGCGTTTAATTACAGAAATAACGCGTGTTGAAAGCCTGTTAGAAAACTCACCGCTTATGGTCGAATTAGCGCTTCTAAAAGCGACTTTTATGACCGCTAACAGTAACCCATTAACTGCACAACAATTAAAACAACTAGACGATTGGTACGCTGTCATGTCAACACCTCAAAAGCAACGGTGCAATATTGCGCATGGTTGCAATTATTTAATTAAAAACGACTACCAAAAAGCACTGTCTTTATTGACTTTAAACCTTGAACTCAGTGCGAATAGAAAAGCACATGCAATAACCCTTGAACATTTGGCTGATGCAGCCTCAAGATCATTTCTTCAACACAAAGTGATCAAGTACGCTTCAGAGGCTTCACGTTTGCATGGACTTTTTAACTGCGTTTACAGAAAAATAGCAACCGATTTAACTTTAGTCAAAGGTTTAATCTTTGCAAGAGAATTTGAAGAGGCAAACGACGTCTTAGCGACTGTCGATTATTTAATCCAAAACGATATCCGATTTATCGATTTTTTGGATTTATTCCACATTTACAAAGCTTACCTAGAAAACAACCAAAATAAATATTATGATGTGATTAAAACGCTAACCCCCATTAAAACCAACGATGCTAGAGCGCTAGTGCTTAAAGCCAAGGCCTACTATAAATTAAATGATTTCCAATCATTAAGCACAGTTTTAAACACGCTTACCTCAGATGAAACACGACTCCAAGCGCCGGTGTATTATCATGTTGGCACCGTTATGAAATCTGCTGTAGAAGATAACATACCGCCGATTGTACGTGATGAGTCACTGATGTATCTTATGGATAATCCAGATAAATTACTCAATCCTGATTTGTTGAGTTTTGCTTATGAGTTTATGATTGATATTTTTACGCAAAACAATGACTTAGACAACCTTTCGCGTTTAAGTAAACAACTCATAAATTTTAGTGATTTGAGAAAAAATAATTAATTTTTCACTTTTTTTAGCTTTAAGCATGTTTTTTCACTCAGTGTAAACTAACATAACCCCCTATCTTTTCCCGGTTTTTTACCGCA
>SKFU01000009.1 GCA_007117835.1 Candidatus Izemoplasma sp.
GGCACGTGTGCATGCAATAAGAAGTGGTATTGACTCAGAGTCTAGTGAAGATTCAGAGATAGAATAAAAGTAAAAAGAAGTGTTGTAAATTGACACTTCTTTTCATTCAGTTCAAAAAATACTTTATATTGTTAATTAAAAAATGTTATAATTATTACAAATTAGCAGAATGGGGGAAATGTCGTGTTAAAAAATAGAACTAAGCTTTTGTTTGGCTTTGCACTTTTAACAGTATTGCTTTTTACAGGATGTTCACGTGTTCAGGTTACACCAGACTCTGGTGATGAATACAACTTGTTTAGTGATGACTTACTGGCAGTCATGCTCAATGGAAAATGGGGATATATTGATACCCGTGGACGTGAGAGTATTGAGTTTATGTATGATGGTGCTGGTGCTTTTTATGATGGTGTCGCTTTGGTTTATTTAGATGGCGAGTATGCGCTGATTAATAAACGAAATCGAACCCAAACAGACTGGTTTGAGTATTTAGAAAGAGACAGTGAAAATGGATTGATTTGGTATGTAGAAAACGACAAACTTGGACTTATGAACGCCAATGGGCGTAAGCTAACAGACGCAGAGTTTGAAGACATCACCATATATTCATGGGGATATTCAGTGGGTACTTCGTTTTCAGAAGGATTAGCACGCGTTACTAAAGATGGTGAAAGAGGATTCATTGATGACCGTGGCCGTGTGCAAATTGATTTTGGGCAACTTGAATACAATATCCATCGTTTCAGTCAAGGGATGTCACCTTTTAGAGATGAAGAATCAGGCCTGTATGGCTATATTGATACCAAAGGTAAAGTTGTCATCGACGCACAATTTAAAAGTGCCAATCAGTTTAATCAACACGAACAAGCCATTGTTCGTACCGATAAGGAAGGCGATGACAATTATGCAGTCATTAATACACGTGGTCGATTCATTATTGAAGATTTAGATGCGATTCGCATCACTGAGGTTGGTTATCGTGCATACCAAGAAGGTGAATATTTCTTTATTAACACCCGTGGTCGCACCCACAATAAAAATACCTATGAATCGATGAGAAATGCTTCATGGTGGGTCGATAGCCTATTCATTGCAGATGACAAAATAATTGATCAAGAAGGTGCCGTTGTTTTTGATGATGCGACCATCATCGATGATTATTTTGTCGATGGCGATAAGTATTATTTCGTTGAATATAAAAATGGTGAAGCAACGATTTATCATGGTCGTCGTACATATACGATTGAAGCGGATGCAATTCATCAAATCAAAGATGGGTTAGTGACTGTTCAACGTGGTAGTAATGGGGGATTAGTGGATTTATCTGGTAAAGAAATTATTCCTTTTGACTATCTAGCTTTAGCGATTACTGACGATGGATATGTGATTGTCTTTTCAAGTGACGAACTGCTTGGTATTTATGATACTAAAGGCAACCGTATCGCCGAAGCAAAGTATGAAGATCTTGAACCGACCATGAATCCTTACTAAAAAATCGTAAATTTAGTACTGATGCATCCTGCATCGTTGATTTGGACGTGATGTTTTGGTTGAAGAAAAACAGCTTAAAGCGATAATTAAGATTGCCGAGCAAATGAAAGTTAGTTATGAGCTTTCTACGCAAAATGACGGATTAAGACACGTGCCAAATGACGCTTACTTTAAGGCTAAATCTAAACTGGCTAAACTTCTAAATAAGTTAAGTTTAAGCGCATTAAAGTATTTATGTGCGCAGTGCATCATTGCAGAAGAGTGCACATTAGGTTTTAAACCACGTGAGACGATTGAATCATTGATTGCTTCAATGGAAAACGATAAAGAAGCATGCATACATCAACTGTTAAATAAGTATTTATTGGCAGAATATTTAACGTATGCGTTCGATAAACAAAAGACCAAGGCCTAAAGAAATAGGTTTTGGTCTTTAACTTGACTGACTTGATGGTGCGTTTTAGGATCATCTTTGTTAAACTGTGATAAAAACTCAATAACTTCCTTTGTTAAAGCAGTCGGTGTACTGGCACCACTGGTTACACTAACTTTGGTATGGTGTTTTAAAGAAGGCAAATGTATGTCTTCAATTGATTGAATTAAAGAAGCGCTCACACCGTGTGAGTTAGACACCTCGACCAGCTTATTGGCGTTGTGTGAACGCTTGTCACCAACGACAAAACAGTGGTCAGTATCTTTATCCTGATGCATCACCGCCAATTGTCGCGTTTTGGTCGCATCGCATAATGCTTCAATCACCTCAACATGGGGATATTTATGACGTACTTTCTCGCCAATGTCTTGAACATCAAAAACACTCATTGTTGTTTGATTAGTTAATGCAACTAACGGATTATTTAAAGTTAACTTATCAACCATTGCTACGGAATCAACAAGATGCACTGCCGAAGAGTACTGAAGTACAGTCTCTGATTCTGGATGCGATTTTTTCCCAATAAATATGACATCATAACCCATACTTAGATAGTATTTAACGGTATCTTGAGAACGTTTAACATCACGACATGTTGTGTCAATCACTTCAAGATTATTGTGCCGTGCTTGGGCAATAACATCATCACTAACACCATGTGCGGTGATGACTACCGTGCCGTGTGAAATTGTATCAATAAGCTCAAGTCGTGAGGCCTTGGCATCATTGATACTAATGACACCAAGTGCGGTAAAATCATCGACTATCTTTTGGTTATGAACAACCATACCCAAAACATGAATGGGCTTTTTTATTGTGGGGTCACTCGCAACTGTTTTAAGCGTTTGAATGGCGCTAACAACACCATGACAATAACCTCTAGGCGTTAATGCGATTACTTTCATGTGAACACTCCTTAGGATATTCCTTTTAATGTCTACATTAATATTATATAATAGAAACGAAAGAAAGAGTTGATGATATGAAACAATTTAAACAACCCATTCAAAAAGCGACTGAAGACTTGGGTTTTAAACAATTAACCGACATTCAAAAACGTGTGATCCCACTGGCTTTAAGGCATCACAGCATCATTGCGACATCAGCAACAGGCACAGGAAAAAGTCACGCCTTTTTAATTCCGATATTTGAGATGATTGATGTAGAGTTAAAGCATGTGCAAGCGGTAATTTTAAGTCCCACACGCGAACTGGCAAAACAAATTCATGACATGGCCGTACACATGGCATCTTTTTTTGATACACCGATCAATATCCAGCGTTATACGGGTGGACAAGACCGGCCTAAAGAATTAGAAAAACTAAGCAAACAACAACCGCACATTATCATCGGTACACCAGGAAAAATTCATGATTTGGTCGTACATAATCATTCACTCAAAATATACCATGCGCCTTTACTTGTCATTGATGAAGCGGATATGGCCTTAGAAATAGGGTTTTTAGATGATATTCATCGAATTACTAGTGCGATGAATCCTAAAACACAGATTATGGTTTTTAGTGCCACAATTCCACAAAAATTACAACCTTTCTTAAAACAGTTTTTATCGCAACCAAAAATGGTTGATTTAAGTCAAACCTCAGCTCAGTCACTTGATATAGAGCACCGATTTATACGTGTGAATACTGAACAAGACAAACGCGATAAATTACTGGCCATTGTTGATGCGATATCGCCTTACATGGCAATGATTTTCATAAATAAGAAAGAAGACATTGATGACGTTGTCAAAGTTTTGTATCAAAAAGGCATTAAAGTCACACCACTGCATGGTGGATTAGAAGCACGTAAGCGTAAGCAAGTGCTTAGAGAAGTTATGCAGTTATCGTATCAATACATTGTCGCAAGTGATATTGCGGCGAGAGGATTAGATATTGAAGGTGTGTCACACATTATCAATTACGACATACCACATGATTTAGAGTTTTATACACACCGTATTGGCCGTACAGGTCGTATGGGGCATTCGGGTGTAGCCATTACATTATACAAAGACAGAGACTTAGATGCCATTGAAACGTTAAAACACACCGGCTTTAAAATCGTGTTTAAAGACATTCGTAACGGTCAGTGGATAGACAAAGACCCAGACAAACGAAAAAAACGGATTAATACTCAAATAGAAACCACTAAACACCCAATCAAAAAACCAAAACAGATCAAACCCAATTATAAGAAAAAGCTTAAGTCGCAACAGAAAAAGAGGAATTATTGATGTTGAAAATAGGTTCCCATGTTTCATTAAAAAGCCCTAAAATGTTATTGGGGAGTGTTGAAGAAGCCATTTCGTATGGTGCCACGACATTTATGGTTTATACAGGTGCGCCACAAAGCACACAAAGAAAACCCGTCGATACTTTTCAGATTGAAGAAGCACTTGAACTTATGAAGAAGCATAATATCCAGTCATCTGATATTGTCGTTCATGCACCTTATATTATGAATCTTGCCAATCCTGACCCGTCGAAAAGACAGTTTGCCATTGATTTTTTGACAGAAGAAGTTAAACGAACGCATGCTTTAAATGCCTCGCAAATTGTTTTACATCCAGGTGCTGCTTTAAAACAATCCACAGCACAAGCAATAGCGTATATTGCATCTGGTTTAAATCAGGTGATTGAAAATACAGCAACATTGGATGTCAAAATTGCACTTGAAACAATGGCGGGTAAAGGGACTGAGGTGGGTCGATCATTTGAAGAACTAAAATCGATTATTGATAATATCGACAACCAATCTCGCATCAGTGTATGTTTTGATACGTGTCACACCCACGATGCAGGTTACCCGATTACGACCAATCTTTCCCATGTTTTTGAGACGTTTGACGCAGTAATAGGCCTTGAAAAAATATCTGTTTTTCACATCAATGATTCAAAAAATGTTGAAGGTGCACAAAAAGACAGACACGCAAATATTGGTGCTGGCACCATCGGGTTTGAAGTACTCAATACCATTGTCAATGACCCACGTTTTAAAGCCATTCCTAAAATATTAGAAACACCGTATATCTCTGAACACGCTGATGCTAAACTAAGAATATATCCACCATACCGTGAAGAAATTGAAATGTTTAAAACGCAAAAGTATAACCCGAATTTTATCAATCAAATCCGAAGCAAAAACCAATCATCTAACCAAGAAGGTTCATAGGATATTCACACCAATGACTGTTGGGTATGGTATAATAAGTAATCTAACAGTAATACTTCATTTTCTTTTGAACTCTTTCTTTGATTACATGACAGTCACTTTAGTGGCTGGCGATAAAATTGGTGAGATGCTTTATGCATCCACCAATTTTTTGATAAGGAGGCATTGTGAATGGAAACCATCATAAGGCGTTATTTTGATGATTTTAAAGCGATTAAAGTCGATGACTATATCGCCCTAAGAAAGCGTCATTTTAATCATTTAAATGAATCTTTTGAGGCGTTAATGCCTTATCATACGATGATTGTATTATCACTTTGTTATCCTAATGATAAACCTCAGTTGATTAATCACCAGTATGGTCTTGTTTCTCGTTATGCTTGTGGCATTGATTACCACATAGAAATATCTCAACGCATGCGCGCAGTACTTGAGAAGTTATCATTACAATCAGTATCTGGCATTGGCTTTGTCGATGTTAGCCCCATTGATGAACGGTTCGCCGCATTGGTAGGCGGACTTGGTTATATAGGACACAATCAATTTCTTATTCACCCAGACTATGGTACGCATCTTTACCTAGCCACACTACTCATCAGTAAACCCTTAGTTACAAGCCCTAACGCACCCGATGACTGTGGCGATTGCCGTCGCTGTATCGATGCTTGCCCGACCCACGCACTCGATGGGAAAGGATTTCATAAGCATTTGTGTTTATCTTACTTGTCGCAGGCCAAAGAACCGTTTGATTATCATCAAATATCAGCGTTTGGTTCGATGGTATTTGGGTGTGATATTTGTCAAGATGTGTGCCCAAAAAACCGTAACATAAAAACCGATAAGCATCCTGTATTTGCTTTAGATGAACACAGTCAATTACATTTAGAATCCTTACTGAAAATGAGTAATAAGGCATTTTTAAAAAAGTACAGTGATAAGGCTTTTAGCTACCGCGGTGGTCTTGTCTTAAAGCGCAATGCCATGGCGTTATATCACCGTTACAAAGCCAAAGAACATTTGCCTTTAATGCGTGCGGTTGCAGAAAAATATAAACATGTGTCTTGGTTTTATGACAGTGCGCGTCTAATTATCGATGAAATGGAGAAATTATAGATGAATCATATCGTTTTGTTTGAACCAGAAATACCTCAAAATACTGGTAATATCATGCGAACTTGTGTCGCAACAAACACAAAACTACACTTAATTAGACCGTTGGGATTTAATTTAGATGAAAAACACATTAAGCGTAGTGCCGCAAACTACTTAGAACATTTAGATTATCAAGTATATGATAATTTAGAGACCTTTTTTACGTTGAATAAAGGCGAATATTTCTTTTTTACCCGCTATGGAGAGCAGTCACCAGATGCGATGAACTTTGATCAACAAACCCACGATGTTTACTTATTTTTTGGTAGTGAATCTAAAGGGTTACCCGTGAACATTCTTAAAGATAATCTCGATCACTGCATTCGTTTACCCATGACTGGATTTGTTCGCAGTTTAAACTTAAGTAATGCCGCAGCAATCGTTATTTATGAAGTTCTAAGACAACAAAAGTACCAACAATTGTTTACGCATGAACCCAATCATTTTAAAGGTAAAGATTATTTAAAGAAATAATCAATATTATCCACAACAATCTTACTTTATGATATAATCATAGACAATAAGGATGTGATGATGATGACTCCAAATATCGGAGATAACATTGTTGTGCAAAGTTATAAGCACGACGAAACACTTCATCGCATATGGGCGAATGCAACCGTTATTGATATATCAGACGACCAGATAATATTATCCAACAAGCGTACCAAAGTGATTGAGGCGAATGGCCGATTTTGGTATACTAAAGAACCTTCGGTAACTTGGTTCTTTAAACACCGTTGGTATAATATTATTGGAATCATCAGACCGACTGGAATCTTTTATTACTGTAATATTGCTTCACCTTATGTGATTGATGAAGAAGCATTGAAATACATTGACTATGACCTAGACGTCAAAGTATCGCCTGAGTATGCTTACACGATACTTGATCGCAAAGAGTATAACAGTCATAAGGTAAAAATGGATTACTCAACCGATTTAAAGCGTATTTTAGAAACCGAACTTGAATCACTTAAAACAATGATTAAAGCAAAAGCCGGGCCTTTTAAAGAAGGTATTGTATTAAAATACTATCATAATTACGAAGCCTTAGGCATTCAAAAAGATGACTAATTAATAACGACGATTTTGATGGGAGTGGTTAATATGACAATTAAAACAATCAGAGATTTTGATACAGATGTACTGAAAGTGCTTTATGAAGATGCCGGGTGGGCAAGCTACTTAAAAAATGATACAGCCTTTAAGGACATGTTTACTAAAAGTCTTGACGTGCTTGGCGCCTATGAAAATGACGAACTAATCGGATTGGTTCGCGTCGTCGGTGATGATAATCACATTGTTTATATCCAAGATATTTTAGTCTTAAAAAACCACCAGCGTCAAGGTGTTGGCAACGCATTAATTAACACAATACTAAATCGTTATTCGCATGTACGTCAAATCGTGTTAATGACTGATGCAACTGATGCAGCAGCCTGTAAATTTTATCAAAATAATGGGTTTAAAACGATGCAAGAAGCCAATATTGTTGGCTATGTGAAGCTAAAATCTTAAGTAATAAAATTCCGTATGACATCACACAAGTCATACGGAATTTTTTTTATGTTAAGAAATGATAAAGCAAAGCAATGGTGTTTTTAACTGCGTCATAATGTGTACGCTCCATCCCATGTGATGCGTGAACACCTGGTCCAATTAAAGCGCCTTTAAAATCATTCCCTGCCGACCTAGCGGCACTGACATCAGAACCATAGTAAGGATAAATATCCACCGCATAATTGAGTTTATGCGCTTTCGCACAATTGACAAATTGATTGGTTAAGTCGTAATCATAAGGCCCACTTGAATCTTTGGCACAAATAGAAACATCATATTCAGTGCACGATAAATCATCACCGATACATCCCATGTCAATGGCAATCATTTCATCTAAATCCGGAATAAATGAAGCGCCATGGCCAACTTCTTCATAGGTTGATATAATGAATTTTATGGTGTCTTTAGGCTGAATGCCATCATCTTGAAATGCTTTAATTAAACCGAAAATACTCGCAACATTAATCTTGTCATCTAAAAATCGTGATTTGATAAAACCATTATCAGTAATCACTGTCTTAGGATCGAAAAATACATAATTGCCAACCTCAATACCAAGTGCCTGAACATCTTCTTTGGTGTGCACGCGTTCATCGATTCTTATTTGCATTGTTTCAGGTGAACGCTCAAGTTTAGCCGCATCTTTATAGACGTGAACCGCGGGCGATTTAGATAAAAACGTGCCGGTATAATCCTTGCCACTGCGTGTTCTAATGGTGCAATATTCACCATCCATTGTTGGCCATAATGGCCCACCAATATTGGTGAATTTTAAGTATCCATCGGATGTGATACTACGGACCATTGCTCCTAGTGTATCCACATGGACTGAAAGACCGATATTTTTGCTGCTTTGGCCCTTAAGAGTAATGATTAAATTTCCCTTTTTGGTTACCGAATAGGGTAAGTTAAAACGGTTTGCTTCTGTCTTAATACGTTCAATAATCGCTTTCGTGTAGCCACTCGGGCTTGGAATCATTAATATCTCTTTTGCTAAATCTAAAACATATTTTTTGTCTAATGTCATTATTTCACCTCGATCTATTATAGCATATTCATGTTTTCATTTACCATCTTATAAAACATGTTATAATAAATTGTAGGTGAGGCTTATGATAATTGTATTTGGTGGTGCTTTTAACCCGCCAACGAGAGCACATTTAGAAGCTTATTATGCAGTTAAGAAAAGATGCGCTGTCACGCAGTTCATCTTTTTGCCTGTGAGTAGCGCATACACAAAAGGGGAACTTGCTAGTCAATACCATCGACTAAATATGCTTAAACTCTTGACTGATGGTTTAGACGATTGCACTATTTCCGATTTAGAAATGACCGACGATCATTTCTTAGGCACTTACCAATCATTAGTACGCCTAAGTGATCAACACCAAGGACAAACAGCCTTTGTGATTGGCGCCGACAATCTCACGCATATTAAGCATTGGCGTTTTGCCACATCGCTGCTTAGTGAATTTAAAATAATTGTGTTAAACCGTAATCAAAACGACTTAGAAAAAATCATTTTGGCAGATGATTTTTTGGCCCAATATCAAGCGTCGTTCATCTTAATAGATAACTTCCATTTGCCATTATCCAGTACTCATTTTAGAACGAGTTTCGATGCATCTTTACTCACAGATGCAGTGTATCAATATATCTTAACCCATCGATTATACTTAAAGGAGGATTGAACTTATGTATCATAATGGTTTTATAAAAGTTGCGGCAGTGACACCAAAATTAGAAGTCGGAAACCCACAGTACAATGTGCAAGAAATGTTAACCATACTAAAGACAGTACATTCAAGTATTACCGTGTTTCCGGAACTTGGAATCACCGCGTATACTTGTAATGATTTGTTTTTCCAAAACAGTCTGTTAGAAGAAGCAAGAACAGCCATGAAGACATTAATGGCAAACAACACATACCAAGGCATTTTAGTCGTGGGCGCACCTTTAGAAATAGACGGGATACTTTATAATTGTGCGTTTGTCATTCAAGGCAATAAACTGTTGGGCATTGTGCCTAAATTTTATTTGCCGAATACTCAAGAATATTATGAGAAACGCTGGTTTACAACCGGATTTGACATTGTTAAAACAGTAAAAGAAATCAAATATTTGGGCCAAAAAGTACCTTTTGGTTCGATTGTGTTTCGCTCTAATGATGATCAAATCAGTTTTGGTGTGGAAATATGTGAAGATATGTGGGCACCCTTATCACCCGGTAATATTTTAGCGCTTAATGGTGCAAAAATCATCTTGAACCTAAGTGCTTCTAATGAATATTTGTATAAGCGAGAAGTACGACAAAGAACGATTTTAGAACATTCAAGGCGCAATGCAGGGGCCTATGTTTATTCAAGTGCGGGGGTCAACGAGTCGACATCTGAGACCGTGTTTAGTGGTCACAACATTATATGTCAAAATGGTGAAATTTTACGGGAAACCGAAAACTTCTCACAATCATCTGAAGTCATTTATGGCGATATTGATTTATCAAAAATCAATTATGCCCGTAAAACATTTTCTTCTTTTAGAGACACCATCAATAAATACGAACACTCAGTCATTACTGTGCATTTCGATTTGACTATAGATAAAGATTATGCATTTGAAACACCGATTGACCAAACGCCATTTGTGCCAAAAACACAAAAAATTAAGGCCTTTGAGAAAGTTGCGGCTTTGCAAGAAAACGCTTTGATAAAACGAATGAAACATATTCAAGCCAGTCACATTGTGGTTGGTGTGAGTGGTGGTTTAGATTCAACTTTAGCACTTTTTATTGCGGCACGTGTCATCAAAAATATCGGCAAATCAAGTCAAGAGATTATTGCGGTTACGATGCCTGCATTTGGGACAAGTGATACATCATTATCCAATGCAAGACAGTTGATGAAAGCACTGAATGTGACTGAAAAAGAAATTGATATAAGTCAAAGTGTGAATGAACATTTCGATTTAATTGGTCATGACCGTAAAACATTAGATAAAACGTATGAAAATGCACAAGCACGTACACGAACATTAATTTTAATGGATCTTGCAAACATGCATAATGGCATTGTGCTAGGCACAGGTGACATGAGTGAACTGGCGTTAGGATGGACAACTTACAATGGTGATCAAATGAGCATGTATGGGATTAATGCCGGTGTACCAAAAACACTGGTGAAGTTCATGGTTGAGTACTATGCTAAAGAGTGTTTTGATGCACACATTGTGTCAATAGTACAAAGCATTCTTGCCACACCGATTTCACCTGAGTTACTAAAAGATCAAAAAACTGAAGACGCAATCGGGAAATATGAAGTCAATGATTTCATTTTACATCGCTATTTAAGATTTGGTGATTCAGAAGATCGCATTGAATGGCTTTTGAGTAAAACCTTTGATTTGTCTGATGTAGAATGTAAAAGTTATGTTCGTAATTTCTTTAATCGTTTTTACTCACAACAGTTCAAACGTCAAGCAAGTCCTGATTCACCTAAAATATTGGATGTGAGCTTGTCGCCACGCGGTGATTTAAGAATGCCAAGTGATGTCAGTCGAAGAATAAAATAAAAGGATGGTTGGATGTCTAAAAGAGTCGTTGTTGGTATGAGTGGTGGCGTTGATTCAAGTGTCGCTGCGTATTTGTTAAACCAAGCTGGTTATGATGTTATCGGTCTTTTTATGCGTAACTGGGATTCAACAACGAACAAGGATGTACTCGGTAATCCGACATTAGAAGACGATTTATGTCCCCAAGAAGTTGATTATCAAGATGCTAAACGTGTTTGTGATTTCATTGGTATTCCACTGCATCGTGTTGATTTTATTGAAGAGTATTGGCAAAACGTGTTTATGTACTTTATTGATGAATATGAGAAGGGAAGAACGCCAAACCCTGATATCATGTGTAATAAGTTCATCAAGTTTGATGCGTTTAAGAAATATGCTGAAAAGTTCAATCCTGATTTTATCGCGATGGGACATTACGCACAAATTCGTATTGGAAGCAGTGGTAATGTTCAACTCTTGCGTGGTGCGGATGCAAACAAAGACCAAACATATTTTTTAAGTCAGTTGACGCAAGAACAACTTAAAGAAACACTGTTTCCTATCGGTCATTATCAAAAGTCTGAGATTCGTCAAATTGCTAAAGAGATTAACTTACCCACCGCAATGAAAAAAGATTCGACAGGTATTTGCTTTATTGGAGAACGCGCATTTAATCAATTCTTAAGAAACTACATACCTGCTCAACCTGGTCGCATCCTAACCCAAGATGGTGATGATTTGGGTGAACACCAGGGATTAATGCACTACACCATTGGGCAGCGTAAAGGTCTCGGTATTGGTGGTTCATCAGCGTATGGTAATGAACCTTGGTTTGTGATTGGTAAGTCACTGACCCGCAACACACTAACTGTAGGTCAAGGATTTCACCATCCTGAGTTATACAGTACCTCATGCACGTTAGAATCTGTGAATATGATAAACCCACAAATAAATTTACAAGGCCTTGCACTCACAGCCAAGTTTAGATATCGTCAAGCTGATGTGCCGATAAGCATTGAATCTAGTGAGACAGAGTTTAAAGTAATCTTCAAGACGCCTGTGCGCGCTGTCACACCAGGACAATCGGCAGTTTTCTATCATGGCGACGTGTGTTTAGGTGGTGGCATTATTCAACATGTGTATCAAAATCATCGACAATTACCATATTAGGAGAGGGATATGATGGCTAAAAAATTAGGAATCGCACTGGCGGGCGGGGGTGCTCGTGGTGCCTATCAAATCGGTGTATTAAATGTACTAGATTCACACGGTATTCTCGATAATATTGTGGCTGTTTCAGGGTCAAGTGTGGGTAGCTTAAACGCGGTTTTACTGGCAACAAACGATTTAAAAAAAGCACACCAAACATGGTTAGACTTAGATCATACTGATTTGTTTGTTCAAGATGACAATATGTTTAAACGTTTTTTCGAAGAAAAACTGGAGTTCATTTACAAAGGTGCTTACAACACCGACCGTTTAGAAGAAATCATTGAAGCATCGCTTGACTATGACAAGCTAAAAGAAGTAGATGTCTATGTTGCAACGTCTCATGTGGGTCATGATGACACCACATGGTTAGAACTTATGTCGCTTAGTCTAAGAAACATGTTTGCCAAAGAAACACTCGTTAGATACCCAAACTTAAGAACTATGGATAAAGACACCATCCGCAAGACGTTGCTTGCAAGTTGTGCAATACCTATTGTCTTTAAACCGGTTGTAATCGATCATGAAACATACTATGATGGTGGTGTGTTAGACAATACGCCTTACATGCCTTTAATCAACCATGGCTGTGATGCGATTATTGTAATCGACTTGTACCGTTTCAACTTAAAACGTCCAAAAACTGTGAATGGTATACCAATCACATACATTTATCCCAGCAAATATTTAAAAGGCATTCTAGACTTTGAACCTGATAAAATCACATTTAGAATGGCGCTTGGTGAATACGATGCCAAACTTAAAATTGAAGAAATCCAAAAGATGCTTGCCAAATAAGCATCTTTTTTAAAGTAAAATTTTGTCACACATGTATCAATAGGGTTGGAGGTGTCTAATGAAAAAAATATGGATTATGTGTGGTTTCATCACAGTGTTACTCATTCAAAACAGCACCGTAAAAAGTAGTGAGTATTTAAGTTATCAATCATTCTACTTCGTCAATAGTGGTCATCAACTAATCTCACAGTTCAGTGAATACCAATACAATCAGTACTATACAAGAGTAAATCAAAAACGGTTTTGGGGATGGCATACTTATACCGTAACAAAAAGTCAACCCGTACGCTTCGTTAAGGAAACCTTATTGATGATAGAAAATCAAGGAAACACATCCATAGACCAAACCTATTATTTTAAAACCACACAACAATTAAAGCAACAAATCTCTGCCAGTGGTAATATTAATATTGGGGCTGAAGGCAGTGTCTATGAGTTTGATTTGGGCTTAAAAAAAGCCTTGGATTTCAGTGCCAAGTTTGACTTATCCTCAACGATAGAAGAACACAATGAAATTCGTATAAAAGTTGACCCAATGACACGCTTAATAGTGAAAGTATACGGTGAAGGAAACATTACTAACGGCGTAGGCAAACACTATCGTTTTTTTATTGAAAATAGGCGTGGGGGTTGGGAAATATTTACGTTGACAACTGAATATTACTCGATTGTGAAAGAACGGTTGGATGGCTATGAAAGTTAATGTGTTCACAATCTTATCGATTGCGTCTTTAATCATTATTAGTACTTTGTTTATTTATACAATTTGGCCTTCAAAAGCACCGAATAATACAGTATACAGCATTAACCAAGTGCATACCTATCTTGATACAGATGGCCATAAAAAAATAATCATTCCATTGTTTATTGAATCAAACAACATTCTGTTTGATGTAGAAATGATTACAAAAATAGCGATTCGTGATGTTTCTTCAGATCAGTGGTTTGCACTTCATCTTAATACCATCGAACCTGTTTATCAATTTAATCATCATGGAACTTTGTTAAGGCATGTCAACTTGCACGTTGAGCTTGCGTTTAAAACCGAACAACAAGCCTTGTTTATTGCCGATGCAGTGTTGATAGTTAATTTGAAAAATGACACTACTTATGAACTGCCGATTGGAGAGTTTAACTATTGGTTTATAGACATTTCTAATCGCAATGATTTAAGTGTTAAACACATTCATAATGTCCACCAAAACATTGGTTTTGGAGAAACCAGCACGGGTCTATTGATTACTTTAGAAAATCAACTGGCTTCAACGTTATGCTTATTAGACATTTCACTAAACAGCACTAAAGTTCAACCAAATTTTGGCTATTTAATGGTATATGAGGATGCGTTTGATCCATTTATCGATGCCTCACTAATCATGGGAATCGATTATAATCACTTAGAAAATAAACCAAAAACAATCAAAGAACACTGTATGTTAAATTACCAAACAAAGAGTGTATTCATCCCTTATGACTACCTCTCAGAGATTGTTTTAACCCATTATCCTATCCTAATAACGTATCGGGTAAACCGTGAAATAAAACAATTCATTATAGAAGATTTTACATTCATACGCACCGACTGGCCACTAGAAAACTATAAAGGAGTGATTCATCAAAATGAGCCCATCACTATGGATTAAAAACTATCAAAAAAACTATGATAAAAAACAGGTTTTGATTGATGACTTAGTCACCGATTCAAAGGTTATTTTACTGATCGGCGAAAACGGTTGTGGTAAAACAACGGTGTTAAAGTCTTTATCATTGTTGCTTTGTTTTGAAGGCGAAGCCAGTGTTGGCACATCATGGATGTATATGAGTGATGCATTCAAACCCCCCGCCCATTTTACAGTTAATCAATATTTAAACCATGTGTGTGCTTTGTCAAATACCGCAAATTATGAACAAATGCGTTCATTAATAACGTATTTCGATATGGAAAAGCACAAGCATATCCCAATTAAAAATTTATCAAAAGGGATGCATCAAAAAGTCAATATAATACAAACATTGTGTGAAAGTAAAGATGTCTATTTAATGGATGAACCTTTGGATGGTTTAGACGCCAAAAATCGCGAAAAATTTATCGAGTATCTAAAGAAAAGTACAGGAATTTTTGTTTGTGCGACCCATAATCCGAGTCACTACGAGAGGTTATCGCCTGAAAAAATATATTTATGATACGCTTAATGCAATTACATATGGCACATGTGTTAGATCATAAAAGCCGTATTGTTTTAACGGTTATGTTGGTGTTAAACATGGCATTATTTGCAATGATGGGCAATCTATTTACTGGAACAATTTACGATATACTATACGCAACAGAACGTCGCATTAATTATTTTCTAGATGCCTTGTATCTACTAAAACTTAGTAATTTGTTGTTGATTTTATTGTTGTCGATGCGGGTGATTTCTTATCGGCAGCAATTGTCAGTATACATCGTGCGGGCAGGACGTGTTAAAGTATTTATCAGTCAGCAGATTACAGTATGGTTAATCGTAATGATCTATCTATTCATGAATTACGTTTTAATATTTTCAATATACAAACACTCGATATTTTATCAATATGATACGTTTAATTGGACACAGTGGTTTCATTTAATGACGATTAACGGTTACTACGCTACGATTTTCTTAATGATTGCGCAGCGTTTTAATAACATATATTTCCTAATGGGCGGCTTTATCGGTGCTTTTTCAATTGACATTATGATTCCCTTAAATGTTGCCCTGAATGCTTACAATATCTTTGAACTGTTAATGCTTCATTTATTGCCGACATTGAAATTATCTGATACACACATGGCTTTACAAACAAAACCATTAATTACTGTAATTATGATGGGTGTTCTTACGGCTGCAATGCTACACCATTACTTAAAGTGCGATTTTTGATGACTTTATTAATTGAATGTTTTATGATACAATATAGACGCACTCAAAAGGATGTGATAACGTGGCGCAAACAATAAAAACCAGGAGTATTAACGGCTTAACACATGCATACTTAGCCCCTGAAATTGCCTATCAAATTGGCTATCATTTAAAGCATGTCTTTAACTGTCAAAAGTTATTGATAGGAAAAACGCTTGATGGGCCTTATGACAGTACAATTTTGAGTGTCATTCATGGTGCTAAAGATGCGGGCATTGATGTAATTATGACCGGCGTGGTTCCACCCGTGCTGTTTTCTTATTATACTCAGCAGCAACAACTGTTTGGTGTGTTGTTGTTTGTGGATGAAACAAACACGCTTTTATCACGTTTTAAGTTTTATAATGCAGGTTACGAACTGTTTGATCATCAACTGAAATTACTGACAAAACATCTTACAGAGCCGACACCACGCGTAGATTTGCAAGGACAAGTAATTGAACTTAGTCCATTGGATTTGTTTCAAAATTATCAAAAACTTTATCAACAGTTGGATTTAGAAACGATTAATTTGTCCATTGCTTACAGTCAACCAGCGTTTACACCTACCCATTACATCAAAGAGATATTAACATCTATTTGTGATGAAGTCTTGACCGCTGACTCACTTGAAACACTTAAAGAAAGCGTCATTCAAAACCAATGCGATTTAGGGTTTCATTTCGATCCGTTTGGCGAGAAGATTAGCGTCTTTGATCACACTGGAAACTTACATCACGGTGATCACATACTCTACCTATTGGCAACCCTTTATAAAACAACCAAACAACTGTTTAAAAACACAGTCGTTATTTCCAACATGATTAACCCAGGCGTTTTAAAAGCACTTAAAGATACCGGTATTAAAACTGCACGCGTGAGTCACAGTGAAGCCGATATTCTCGATAAAATGAATCAAAGTCATTATACGTTAGCCGCAACTCAGGAAGGCTTAATTGTTTTAAACCCGTTAAGAAACACAAGTGATGCACTGCTTAGTGCTGTCATTATTATGCGGATGATTCAATCATCCAAACAAACACTGAAATCGTTGCTAGAATTTGTAAACCTATACCCTGAAGTTCACCTAGAGTATGAAGGTGTAGACGCAGCGTTTATCCAGACTAAAGACTTTACTAATCAAGTCAAAGATTTACAGTACCAAACAGCTTACGATGGTGTTTTTAGTGTCTATTATGAAGAGAATACGCAAATGCTTACAGCATATATAAGCCACCATGACCAGATTAAGTTAAACACTTATAAAGAAGTATTTGATGGTTTTATGCAACAAAATCGTGAACAAACACAAAACGCTTGACAATAATCTGTAACATGCTATAATAACTAAGGTTTTAATAACGGTGGAAAGAAGAGTACTCACTCTCACCCGATTGATTATTCAATGGGTAGACGCTACAAAATCATTCAATTGATTTTTATGTGTGGGTGCGCAATGCACCGACACTTTTTTCTTGTTTCCCCATTAAAAAATAGGAGGTGACACATATTAACAAAAAACCTGTAAAACGCCAAATCGATACGAATGTTAATGACCAAATTCGCGTTAAAGAAATGATGGTTATTACTGAAACTGGTGAAAAGCTCGGGGTAATGTCAAAAAACGAAGCACTTAGTTTGGCTGATGAGCGCAATTTAGATCTTGTTTTAGTCGCATCGAATGCCACACCTGCAGTTGCTAAGTTTATGGATTACAACAAGTTCAAATACGATCAGCAACGCAAAATGCGCGAAGCAAAGAAAAACCAAAAAATCGTTTCGGTTAAAGAAATTCGTCTATCGCCAAAAATTGATGTTCATGATTTCGATACCAAATTAAGAAATGGACGTAAGTTTTTAGAAAAAGGTGATAAACTGAAAATTTCAATTCGTTTTCGTGGTCGTGAAATGGCCTACACAAATAAGGGTAGAGAAGTTATATTAGACTTTTCTAAGCGCTGTGCTGACATCGCTGAGATTGAATCATACCCAAAACAAGAAGGACGTACCATGATAATGACACTTGCACCAATGAAAGATAAATAACATAAGGAGGATTTTTCAATGCCTAAGATGAGAACCCATTCTGGGTTGAAAAAACGTGTTAAAAGAACTGCAACTGGAAAACTCAAAGTGTCTCATGCAAACAGACACCATTTAAAAGGTAATAAAAACAAAAGTCAAATTCGTAACAACCGTGGTGCTAATTACATCTCTAAGAGTGATGAAAAACGCATTAAACGTCAAATTTCAAACGTATAACTAGAACATATAGGAGGTTAGTCTCATGCCAAGAGTAAAAGGTGGTACGGTCGCAAGAAAGCGTCGTAAAAAAGTATTAAAGCTAGCAAAAGGTTATTTCGGATCCAAACATCTATTGTATAAAACGGCTCATGAACAAGTCATGAAGTCATTAGCATATGCATATCGTGATCGTAAAAAACGTAAATCTAATTTTAGAAAACTATGGATTACACGTATCAATGCCGCTGCGCGTATGAATGGTCTTTCATATTCAAGACTAATGAACGGTCTTAAGCATGCGGGCATCGAAGTCAATCGAAAAATGTTGGCTGACATTGCAGTTAATGATGCCTCAGGATTCACGCAATTATGTGAACAAGCACAATCTGCACTTACGAGCAAACAAGCTTAAAACATTATTTGTTAAGAAATAACACATCCGATAAAGGTGTGTTTTTTTTATCGACCACTTGGGCATTGTTATTGACAACCAATTTTTATCATACTATAATTAAATTAGCCTAAGTGTTGGAAATCACTCATGTGCGACCCCAAATTATCATTTCAGGAGCCAAGACTTAACTGGTGTGAATACCTTTGTATATTAAAGGCATCCTAAAGGATTAAGTAAGAGGCTACCCCCATAGTAGAGCTAAGGTTCTGCAGTTGAGTGATTTCCAATGTTTATCGGCTTTTTTATTGCATTTAATACTTGCATTTATAGCAGTTTACACATAGACTATAACTATAAAAATAGGAGGTTTATCAATGAAAAATTTCTTTACACTATATGGTTGGGCATTACGTCTTATATCTGCGGCCTTATTGTTTGGGTTGGCTTTATTCTTATATTTTGGTCCAGGAGAAGCCATTGTTGTTCCATTCATTGGGTTTGTAATTATTCTTTACTCAGTCATTCGTTTGGTACCTTTTATTAAAACACAACAAAGTGACATCATTAAAACAATAAACATTATTGAAATTACACTCAGTGTATTGGTCGGTGTGTTGTTCATTCTAATTACGCTACTAACAACCGATGGCCTTGGTGTGTTTTTTGGTTATATGCTCGGTGGTACCCTAATTCTTAGAGGTTCTGTACACTTTTATGGCATTAGTGAGGGTAGCGAAAAGGGCGATCTTGTAACCTTCTTTTTTCATATTGCTGCCTTAATTATTGGTACATACATTGCCATGACTGGTGATTTTACGCCCGCAACATTAATCTTCACAATTTTAGGTCTTTCTGTTGTCGCAGGTGGATATTTAAGTTTCGAGTCTTATCGAGGCTATAAAATATACCGTGAACGCAAGCAACTTGAATCGCCACAGCCACAACCCAGACCAACAAAAGATATTGGGATTCCAATTGAGGATGAACCCAAAGAAGAAGAGCGTGTGGTGAGTTAACCCATATATCATTTTAAATGCCGATTGGATAATTGGCATTTTTTCTTTAAAAAATCATGAATATAGTTTATAATAATTTGTATACTACCTAATCATAGAAAGGGGTGCTTTATGAGTCAAAGCATTTGTCATAAGATCCAAAAAAGTGCATTTTATTACAAGCGTTTAATGAATCAAATATTAGCACCGTACCAATTAACATTTGCGCAGTATCAAGTGTTAAAAACCATTCAACATCATGAAGGTATTACCGCAAAGGACATATTAATCTATATAGATAGCGACAAAGCTACGCTATCAGGTGTGTTGACACGCCTTGAGAAAAATGGCTTAGTTTTAAGGCATCCCGATTCAAATGATCGCCGTTTGATGCACATTTATTTAACTGAAAAGAGTCGTTTGTTTTGTAAAAACATTTATGAGATTGAAATCATGTGTGAGTCTGAAATGACAGGAAAAATTCGGTCTAAAGATCTAAAAATATTTGACTCAGTTTATGCACAAATCATTGCTAATTTGGAATCAAAAACTGTAGAAAAACCTCAATAGGTGGAGGAAAAAATGAAAAAAATGATAACTAAAAATGCAATCGTAAATATTGTTATTGGCTTAGTTTTACTTATCTTTGCAATTCTTGCAATGTTCGTATTTTACTGGATTAGTGATTTCTTATCGATTGTTGTAGGGGCGATAATTTTATATGTTTCAGCCGTACGGTTTTATTATGATTTTAATAAACACAAAGGAACTTATGTTTTATTAACATTGGTTATCGAAATGGCAGTTGTGATTGTATGTGCTTATTTTCTTATAATTACTCAAGCTGGGATTGCACCTTATTTGGGCTTGGTCATTTATTTACGTGGTCTTGTATACTTTATCGTGTTACAACTTAAAAATAAGAAAGCACCATGGAATAAATTCGTCATTTATATGTTAACATTATCTATCGGAGCATACATTTTGTTTTCTGGCAATGTTTATGAGAACGAACTTGAATGGTTATTGTTCGGTTTAATGGTTGCATATGCAGGATTATTTATTACTTATGGCATTATGGCACTTAAGAAAAAATAGACATTAACTGGAGGCGTTACTATGAGTAAGATTTTACAAGAACTAACAATGCTAAATGGCATTCCCGGACAGGAAAAAGAAGTACGTGAATACATGAAAACTAAAATGGAACCTTACGGAACCATTTCTTACGACAATTTGGGTAGTATCATTGCTGAAAAAAAAGGAGACAAAGATGGCCCACGCATCATGATAGCGGGTCACATGGACGAAGTTGGATTTATGGTTACTAAAATTACTGATGAAGGCTATATTAAATTCATCCCCGCAGGTGGTTGGTGGAGTCAGGTAATGTTAGCACAGCAAATGACGATTACAACCCATAAAAACACGCACATTCGTGGTGTAATCGGTGCTAAAGCCCCACACATTTTAACCCCCGAAGAAAGAAACAAACCAGTATCTATGGACGATATGTATCTTGACATTGGGATAGAAAACAAAGAAGCCGCAGAAAACCTAGGCATTCGCTTAGGTGACATGATCACACCTTACATTCAAACGATGACATTAAGCAATAAAAAATATTTATTGGGAAAAGCATTTGATAACCGTGTTGGTTGTGCAGCGGCCATCGAAACACTGATGGCTTTTAAAGACAGTGCACACCCAAATCAAATTTTCACAGTCGGTACCGTACAAGAAGAGGTTGGGTTACGTGGTGCAACCACATCCGCTTATAAAGTAAGTCCAGACATTGGAATTGCTGTAGACACCACCATAGCCTATGATTTTCCTAAAGGCAGTAAAGACACCGAACTTGGTAAAGGCGTCGGTATTATGATTTCAGACAGCTCAATGATTGGCCATAAAGGCCTACGTGATTTCACAATTGATTTGGCCGAAAAACATGAAATACCGTATCAGCTTACACACTTAACCCGTGGGGGCACTGATGGTGGTAAAATTCATTTAACACGCGCGGGTGTACCGTCAATCGCATTGTGTTTGCCTGTACGCTATTTGCATAGTCACACATCAATTGTTCACCAAGATGACTATGATAACTTACTAAAGCTTATTTATGTGATGGTTGAGGCACTTGATCAAGAAACTGTCGACCGCATCACTTTTCAGTAGATATGCGTGTTATTGCAGGTGTATTAAGACATCGCCGTCTCAAAGAAGTTCCAAGTGATGTAACAAAAAGCACTAAAGACCGTGTCAAAGAATCCATGTTTAATGCACTCACACCATGTGCGCAATATGGGCATGTACTCGATTTGTTTGCGGGATCTGGTGCACTTGGTATTGAAGCCCTTTCAAGAGGCTCTAAACAGGTCGTTTTTATTGAGAAAAACCTTGAACCTTTTAGGGTCCTTAAAGATAACATTAAAACATTAAACATCGAGACTCATTGCGTCTGTTTACAACAAGATGCACTACATTATATAGCCAATACAAACAACAGGTTTGATTTAATCATTATTGACCCGCCTTATGGCACCATCGATCTAACGCATTTGTTAGCGTGTATAGTTAATAAAAAAACACTAGATACGCACGGAAGAATTATTGTTTTAACTGACAATAAGACAGCGCTAATTTATCCGGAAATGTTGTCGCTAATCAAACAAAAATCCATGGGGTTAACCCTGGTAAGTCATATTGAATGGAGTGATAATCATGGCTAAAATAGGACTTTACCCCGGCAGTTTTGACCCAATTACCTATGGCCACATTGACATTGTAAAGCGTGCTCTAAAAATATTTGATAAACTCATCATATTGGTTAGTGTCAATCCCAATAAAACCACACTGTTTTCTCAAGAAGAACGCATCGATATGATTAAACATGAGCTGTTAGAATGTATTGATAAAATTAGCATTATTACATCAAAAACACTCACCGTTAAACATGCTAAAGAACTGGGCGCAACACACATTATTCGTGGACTTCGAGCGTTAACGGACTTTGAATACGAATTTCAAATGACACATGCAAACCGGGTATTAGATAAAACCATTGATTCCGTATTTTTAATGACTGACAATAAGTTTTCTTTTTTGAGCAGTTCTACAGTAAAAGAAATTGCTGCATTTCAAGGGGATTTGACAAATTTTCTGCCCCCATATGTTAAAGAGAAAGTCATGAAAAAATACCAACGCTAATCAAAAAAATCAATTTTTAGTGCATAAAAACCTAAAGATTGATTTTTTGATTAGTATTTTACTATTCATTTATTTATAAAAATGTTAAAATATCTTCAGGTGATAATATGGATGCAAAAGAAAAAGTATTTCAAGACCTACGCAAACACAATGTTCGTATTACCAAGCAGCGTCGTGCCATCATCGATGTTCTAGATGGAAAACACTTAACCATCGGTGAAATTCATGCGGAGTTAAAGCTGCGCGGGTTTTATAATTTAGGCACAGTCTATAATAATATTGATTTTTTGATTGAAAATAAAATTGTCACTCAAATATTTATCAATGGTAAAAAACATTACGATCTTACCATTGATGAATTATCACACACAGCCGACTCACATATTCATGTGACCTGTAAAGTCAATAACAACATTATCGAAATCAATGATAGCAGTATATTTGAACTGCTCAAAAATCATGAAATATTCACAAACTTTAACATTCAAAAATTACAAATTGTTGTTGAAGGCACATGCATTTACTTTGATACTGAGCATTGTAAAAAGGATAATGCCTGCTTCATCGCAAATTTATCAAAAAATAATTAACATATCCTTAAAATGGATATGTTTTTTTAGTATAATGATGTTGGTGATACTATGATTGGCAAAAAACTAGGAATATTATTTCTATTGTTCGGGTTCTTTTTAAGAGCTTATTTAGCCATCACAACATCGATTGATTTTTTTGATATTGGTCTGCTTTATGATGCGTTTTGGTTGTTGGCTGTCATTGGATTCATCACACTGATTCCAAATCACCATTCACAACGCCTTATTACAGTACTTGTTTTTGGTTTCTTTACAGTGATTACAATTGTTAATCAAATGTACTATGAGTATTTCAAGACCCTTGTCACCAAAAACAACATTCAAGGGTTTTTATTTGTTTCTGCAGACACACTTACCGAAGAATATGCGCTCAAAATCCCACTGAGTGCTTTTGGCTTAATTATTATATTTTCTGTTTTAATAATCTTTTTGTATCGCTCATCATTAAAAAGTTCTTTTTCTAAAAATACCTTAATTGTATCGATTTTATCATTAACACTCATCACAGTACCAATCATACGATTTAACTATGTGAAGTTTGATAATAACTTAGACTATTTTGCTTCAGATGCTTATTTGTTTCAGTCATTCGAAGATTTTATTCAGTTAAGCAACCGCTTTGGCTATTTTGTTTACCATACTATCGACATACTCAATTTGTCATCCGCGGTAGCTATTGAAGAAATTCATGATTTAACACAAACATTTTTAGACGCACACAGTGCAAGAAAACCTAATGACACAAGCAATCTTTTTGCACGCTCGAACCTTGTCATCATAACAGTAGAAACACTTGATACACGATTTATACACCCAGATCTCACACCCAATTTATACAGGCTAATGAATGAGGGCTATCAATTTCCTAACTTCTATGTGCCCACATACTTTCAAGGTGCGACATGCAATACTGAGTTTATGGCATTAACAAGTCTATATGCCATTAACTCAAACCCTAAGATTAACAATGTGTGTACATCATATGCCACCCACAACTATCCTTACGCATTACCGAATCAACTGAAAAATATCGGATATAAAACCACCTATTTTCACTCTGGAGAAGCAACATTTTACAATCGAGACCAACTCATGCCGAATCTTGGTTTTGATCATGTATATTTTAACAACAGTCTCGATAATATGATTAACCCAAGACATGACACTGACTTGGCAGTTCTTATTGAAACGTTTATGGATTACTCGACCCCCTTTTATATGCATGTCTTGACTTATGCAATGCATGGTGCTTACAATCAAGATGATTATGATCAATACCAACCCATACTTGAACTTGTGTATCCAGAGTTAGATAAACACGATGAAATTGCGGTATACTATAAAAAACTCATTGATTTTGATAATTTTTTAGCGTTACTTATCGCACAGTTAAAAGAAAATAACGTTTTTGATGAGACCTTGATTTTAATCCATTCAGATCATTATCCATACATGATGAATAACCAGACCTTATCAACATACTTAGGTGTTCCAGTAAACGATATTGATATTTATAAGCAAAATTTAATAATGTATCATCCATCAATGCAACCAAATGTGTTTACAGACATTTGGTCGACCATTGATTTAACGCCAACGTTGTTAAACTTACTTCACGAAGAGGCTAATTTTGATTATTTTTTAGGGACTGATTATTTTACTTCAACGTATAAAACTGTTTTATTTCATAACCATATTATGACCGATGGAAACATTATTATCTCAAGAACGACACCGACAAAAAATACCCAACTAGAAGAAGCCCAACTGAAATCATTGATCGCATATGAGTTAACAAAAGCTTGGTTGGAATCCGGTAACTATTGGACGTTTTCAAATAATCCTTAAAAATGCATTTCACGCTTTACTTTTATGGACCTTTATTATATAATTATTTACGCGTTTGAAACCTTAATGCGTCTTTGTTTCGGTAGCTCAGTCGGATAGAGCAACGGCCTTCTAAGCCGTCGGTCGGGGGTTCGAATCCCTCCCGGAACGCCATAAAAAAACAATTGCCTATTATAATGGGCTTTTTTCATACAAACATAATAAAAAACAGAATGATCCGCAGATCATTCTGTTTAATACTACCAAATGTTTATTGTAATTGATAAATCCCAAGTGTTCTCAGGCGCTTCTAAATCCCACGGTGAATCAATAAATATCGATAAATCTAAATTACCTTTATCAGCATAATATACATAACCATCCAGCATACCTGTTTCCCACCAAACATCCCAACCATCGCTTTCAAGCCAGTTTTTATAGTATTCTAATATGGTATCAAAATCACCAGTAATAGTGTATATATACATTACGTAATCTTCACCATGATACTCACTTTCTAATGTTGCGGTAGAAGCATTGTAAACAGGCACAGAATAAGTTAAGTCATAGGTTACATCCCAATCGCTATCATAACCATGTTCTAAGCCTACAATCAAAATTTGAGTGACACCACCCGCACTCGTAAATCCAACATTGAACTTAGACCATTCATCTTGGAATGCCAACCCATTAGGGAAATCACTTTGCGAATAGCCATAATCAGAAAAATCAAATAAGGTGCTAACTGCCTCTAGACCTTCTTCTAAAGCAGCAAGCTCAATCAATAAAATTGCATCGTTCAAAGGCACATTACCTTCAAATATTGAATATTAAACCGCGCCTTCTCCACCCCACTCAATTTCTTCAAAATCATCAATAGTATAATTTGTGGTACCACTTGGCGTGCGACTTGAATCGTCAGTATTGTCGGTTTGACTTGAACCATTCGACTGAGTACGTTCTGCAGGCTCATCTGAACTGAACAAATCACATCCTGCAAGACCGATAAACAGTAAACCAATCACCAAAACATAAAATACTTTTTTCTTGGGCATCTCCTTTTTTTTATTTATACATCTTAGATATTATAAGTTTATCATGCAAGTATGACAGAAAACAAATCTTTTTTACTTGAGCATTTTCATTTTAGGTTAATAACGATATAAAAATGATGTTAAATAGTCCTTTAAACCTTGACTTTGAAAACCGCTTAATGCTATAATCTATCATGCAATATCGGAGGATTAGCTCAGTGGGAGAGCACTTGCTTGACGTGCAAGGGGTCGGCGGTTCAAATCCGTCATTCTCCACCATTTTTTTTGCGAGTGTGGCGGAACTGGTAGACGCGCATGGTTGAGGGCCATGTGGCCGTAAGGCTGTGGGGGTTCAAATCCCCCCATTCGCACCATATAAGTTTGAAATAGCTTCCAAAAGTTGGAGATAGGGTACGATAAACCTGCCACTCTGATGAAGGAAGCTTTTTTATATGAGACTAACATTGAAGTAAAAACTAAAATGTGTGAGGAACATTTTCGTACCGGATAATCACTATCTTAAGTATGAGTATGTCTGGTCAAGCCAATAAGTAATGCTTTTTGCGATAAATAAGACGGACAACTATAAAGTATATAAAAGCAACGCTTGTTGTAGTTGCTTTTATTATGCGGTTTCGCTAAAATAGAAGAGAAGCTAGCCTCATAAAAACACATATGTAAATGACTTATTTTAATTGTCAGTATTATTATCTTTAAGCATTATTAGGAGCGATACTATGATCGATTTTCGAAGCGATACCGTAACAAAACCCACAAAAGCAATGCGTGAAGTGATGTATCATGCTGTTGTTGGTGATGATGTTTATGAAGACGATGCCACAATAAAGACGTTAGAAAGTCTTGCCGCGAAGATCACAGGCAAAGAAGCAGGGCTTTTTGTTCCAAGTGGAACAATGGGAAACCAAATTGCCATTATGACGCATACTCAGCGGGGTGACGAAATTATCGTCGGGAAAAATTCGCATATTAAAACGTATGAAGTCGGCGCAGCGGCCGTTTTGTCTGGAGTCAGTTATCATGTCGTCGCTGAAAAACGTGGCGCATTACAAATCCAAGATATTATTAAGGGAATCCGCGGCGACGATATTCACTTCCCTAAAACGTCACTCATATGTATGGAAAATGCCCATGGTTCTGGGGTAGTGGCTTCACTTTCTGATATGGAGGCGGTTGCTAAAATCGCTAAAATACACAAAATCGCAACCCATTTAGATGGGGCGCGATTGTTTAACGCTGCAGTGCACTTAAATGTTTCTCCCGATACGATTGCTCAAACCGCCGATTCGGTGATGATTTGTCTTTCTAAAGGACTATCAAGTCCGATAGGGAGTCTCTTGGTTGGTTCAAAAGACTTTATTCTTCGTGCCCGAAAATATCGAAAAATGCTTGGTGGTGGTATGCGCCAAGTGGGTGTTTTAGGCGCTACCGGAATTGTATCATTGAATGAGATGACAAAAAGACTGTATATCGATCATGAAAACGCCCAATATTTGGCTGAAAAACTAAATCATTTTAAAGATTTCGAAGTGAATTTCGATGCTTTAGATATCAATATGGTCTTTGTAAAAATACACTTAAACAAAGAAGATTTTTCTCGATACATGAAAGAAAAAGGGTTTATTCTTGGTGGCTATAAAGACGATGTCATGAGACTGGTTTGCCATAACGACATATCACGCGCGGATGTTGATGCTTTTTTACACGAAGTTCAGAACTACACACAAAGCATTTCTAGGTAAATTATATCAAACCTTATAACACCAGACGTATCAGCGCGCGGTGCAGAAATTGGTATACGCGCATGACTCAAAATCATGTGGTCTAAGCCCACGTGGGTTCAAGTCCTCCCTTTCGCACCATACAACAATCATAGGTTTGATAGAATACTCATCTTTGGTTTAGAACCCAGATGTTTTCTTGATTGACACGAAGGATAAAGATCTTACTCCCTATGGATTCGCGATACCGCTAACGCATTGTATTCCGTTCGGGCAATGAATAATCATTCAGGAAGAATTGAAACGGATTGGCGATGTTAAAATGGTTAAAAAATGATGGGACGACATAAGCTTTTATAAAAAAATGCAACGAATCAATAGGGTGCTAATTTGTATTAAAATAGATAGCTTGACACAAATTTAAACTGAAGCAATTTTATTGGCTTTTTTATTTTGCTATATGCTTAAGCATAATTACATAAATCTAACCTATACTTAATCATAAAAAAGTGCCTGAAAAATAACTTTTATGATAAAATAATATGAAAGGTGTGTGAGTATATGGATAGAAATCGAACCATTTCAATCAGTATATTAGTGTTGTTTTTTGGAACAATTTTTATGATTGGCATGATTGGCACCGCATCAAACCACCGTTTAACACTCGGTACATCAACCCAATTAAACGATGGATGGGAACGCCGAATGGACGATGATAAAATCATACCAATAGAAAGCTTACCAACCCGTTTCATATTACAAGAACACACACCATACACAATAATGACCACCTTGCCTAGCGATTTTTATGAAGCCCAACATATTCTTATTCGCACTTCATTGTCAAACCTTACAGTCCATTTAGATGGTAGTGTTTTATATCAAGCTAACTTCGAAACTGAAAAAACCTATGCCAGCACTTGGCATATCATTAACATACCTCAAGAAAGTGCAGGAAGTACATTGAGCATTACACTCGATACACCCTATGACTCAATGCGTGGGATTATAAACGAAATCTCATATGGCGATTTTGTTTCTTTATACACTCAAATCATTCGTGATTTTGGCATGCGTTTTGCATTGGGACTCATCACTCTTTTTATCGGTATTACTTTTGTATTAACCAGTTTAATCTTAAGAAGAGAAGACCAATACACCATCTACTTAGGTGTCTTCGCTATTTTGTTTTCTTTATGGCTTATCTCTGAATCACGAATTTTACAATTCATAATTGGTAATCCCAATATAATAGGAAGCCTATCTTATGTTTCTATTGCCTTGTTTCCGCTTCCTGTGACTATTTATGCGAGAAGTGTTATCGTTGCGGATCATAAACGCTTTTTCAGTATCGCTATCGCTTTGTTTATTTTAAACACGTTATTAGTAACCTTACTGCATTTTAGTGGTATCGCAACATTTTTTGTAACTGTACCAGTTTCCATGGCATTGTTAGTGATTACCATCACAATGATGTTAGTCGTACTTTTAATCGAATACAAAAGATACCGTAATAATACAACCAAAAGAGCATTAATCATTTTCTCTATACTCGCTTTTTTCTCTTTTATAGAAGTCATTGTATTTTCGCTTAGCGACTTTAGAAGAACTTCAGATTTTGCAGTCATGGGACTTGTAATTATTCTAGTTGTCATTTTCATCGGTCTTATCCAATTCAGTTTTCAAAATTACAAAGGCAGTTTAGAACGCACCCTGTACGAAAAACTTGCTTATACTGACCAACTTACCGGTGCGCCCAATCGTTTCGCATACTTTAAAGATATCGAGACCATTAAACAATTAAACGATCATCCGTGCCTCCGGTTCATCTATTTTGATCTTGATAAGTTGAAAACTATTAATGATAATTTCGGACATTCAACTGGCGACCATGCCATTCAAAATGCTTACAATATGATTGAAAGCACGTTCAGTCATAAAGGAAAGTGTTACCGCATGGGCGGCGATGAATTTGTTTGTATCATCGAAGAAACCGATGATATTTCGTTCAATAAAGACATCGATTTATTCAGCCAAAGATGTCTTGAGTTCGACACTAAAACAGATTATAGATTTAATGTTTCAATAGGATCAGCAGTTTATAATGCCGACAAAAATCAAACTTTGACTGATATTCTTAGACAATCTGATGAAATGATGTATCAACACAAACAATCAAAAAGATAAAAGTGATATTCACCATATTGTGATGGGGTCATCATCAAAAAAGTGTTCAATTTCAGAACACTTTTTATCTTGATATCAAAATAGCAAGTTGGGTATCCCAAGAGCCATCGTCATTGCGAAGCTGAAATAAAAAGTTTGCGTAATTAGTCTTAATAATTGAATTGTATGTTTGTCTTAATTGGGGTTGTCTTTCATGCTTAATAATTAACAGTTCAACAGTTTCACCATCGGCGATAAAATCGTTTAATGAAAAGTTAGTATCTTTAGACCATCGCCATGCATCACGCAGTGTGCTATCTCCTTCAATACTTGGTAAATTGCGGTATACGTAGGACGCATTATTAGGCGCAGTTGGCCAATTACCGGTGCCACATGTTTCAAATAAGCAGTTCATATATAAATCCCAATGCTCATGACTGTCTGGGTTAAAAGACGTATTGATGTCGAGAATATCATAACCCAAGACTGTATAGCTCATTTCATCAGAAAATGCATATTCTTCTGGATTGGGCGGGAGTGTTCGATACAGTACTTTATACTCTCTTATTAATTGTTCAATATAAATGATATCGGTAATACTTTCAGAATTGTCGTCTTGCTCTAAATATAAAGCAATGGCGGGAAAAATAAAGACAATCGCAAATGCCATTGTAAATAAAAGCACACCAATATCAAACCATTTAAAACGTAATTGTCGCATTCAAATCACCACACTTATAAGTTAAGTCTATTATGCCATAAAAACCAGATAATAAAAACATGTCGGTCGACATGTTTTTATTTTTTTGGTGGTAGGGGAAAGAAAACTGACGTTTTCTGAGCGTAAGCTTGGAAAGCTTTGTTGTTTTTGTACTTCGCTTCTAGCAAAGGTACACCTGAAACAAACAAAAGTAACCACGTAATGGTAATTGGACTAATAATCGCAATCCAGCCAATAGGATCAGTCACTGCAATCATTGTAATAAATACACCCCACCACATCGTAGCTTCACCAAAATAATTGGGATGTCTTGTATATCGCCAGAGCCCTTGGTCCATAATTTTGCCACGGTTATCAGGGTTTTTCTTAAAGGCCTTAAGTTGGGCATCACCAACAGCTTCAAACACAAACCCAATAATCCAAACCAATACCCCGATGATTAAAACAAAGATACTTATGCCAGTTAACTCTGTTTTTGGAAAACCATGAATAAAGATAATCGATAAACCAATCACATATTGAAAAAAGCCTTGAATCATAAAGACATTGATAAATGCTTTAAAACGTGGAAATCGAGTGCCCCATTTCTTGCGCATGTTAACGTATCTAAAGTCTTCACCTTTATTCCAGTTTCTGACGCCAATGTACAAAAATAGGCGTAATCCCCAAATTAGAACCAGTGCATTTAACACCAGTGTTGGCCAAGACCAAGTATTCGCTAAGCCACTGTAAATTGTGTTAAACAGTGCAAAAACGACGAAACTTAACCCCCATATAATATCAGCAATCGAATTATCGTTTTTTATTTGAGCAACGATAAAACCAATAAAGAAGAAACTAAAGGTTGCCAGTGCAGAATAAACAAATATCATGATGTACTATCCATCCTTTCTAAATATGCAATTGCAACAGTACCTATCCCAGCACTCATCGCAACAACAGTTGAAATATCCATGGTATATAGCGGTTCATTGCCAGTCAGCTCAGTAAACTTAAGGGCGTATTCTTTCGCCCTTTCAGGTGCATTGGCATGGACTATGGCGTAACGTTCTATGCCTGGACTTTGATGTACTTTTTGAACATGATTCATAATTTTCTTATTACTGCTTTTTAGACTGAATCCTTTATCAAAAATAATGCCTTCACCCGTTTTATCAATAGAAATAACAGGTTTTAAGTTGGTGATTTTACCAATAATGCCCACAGTCTTTTTTACACGTCCTGAACGCACCATATATTTTAACGTTTGAACAGAAACAAGAATTTGTGCCGCATCACGCTGATGTTCGATAAAATCGACAATGGCATCGAGGGATTGATTTTCTGCAATCATTTCTGCAGCTTTCATGACAAGTAGTCCCTCAGCACCAGAATTTTGCTTAGAATCAATTACTTTAATGGTTGTTGCCGTATTTTTAAAGCGTTCTGCAGCCTTAACAAATGCACCATAAGTGCCACTCATTTTTTGTGATACAGTAATGACCATAATCTCATCATAGTAACTACTTAGAAAAGAATAATAGTTTTCAATTGTTTTGATATTGGGTTGTGCACTTGTTGGATAGGTGGATAGTTCGTCCATAAATTGATAAAAACGATCTGAGGTAATGGTTAATTTGTCATAGTAATTACTGTCTTCAATCATAAGATTAACTGGGATTACATGAATTTGGTACTGATCAACATATTCTTGTGGTAAATCCGCGATTGAATCAGTAACTAAAGCGATGCGATATTTACGATGATGCGCGACTTCATATTGCTTGGTCATATCGTCAACTTTTTGATCGATAATGTTCCCGAAATTACGTAAATCATAAAACACATGTTGCGGGTTATTGGTGTGAATATGAAGTCTTAGTTTTCTTGAGTTACCGGCCACAACCAGTGAATCACCATACTTTTCGATGGCAGATCGTACGGCCTCAACATTGAGAGAATCACCACTCAATAATGCTTCAGTACAATAACGATAGGTTTGGTTGTGGTTATCAATATGCTCTATGTGTGATATTGCAATATCAGCGTCTGTTTTTTGCACCGCTTCAAAATTCCCAGTTTTAAGATAGTTTAAAAAACCTTCAATGAAGTGCACAAAACCCTTTGCACCCGCATCAACCACATTAGAATCTTTGAGTACTTTAAGTTGGTTTGTTGTGTTTTGTAACGCGACTTTTGCGTGTGCGTAAGCATCAGTAATTGCATTTACAAAGTCTTTTGATTTATGTCTCATGGATTGCATTGATTCAGAAAACTCTCGCATTACAGTAATCATCGTTCCCTCAACAGGATTGGAAATGGCACGATAAGCATAAGGCACAGCCTTGTTTAGCGAGTCAATAAACACATCTAAAGAAATTGTTTCATCATTTTCTAGCGACTCTAGTAAGCCGTTTAAGTACTGTGCAAAAATAATACCAGAATTCCCGCGCGCACCAACCATAGCAGCATCCGCTAAACTCATTAGCGTGGCCTGATGGGTTTGCTCAAGTTGTGCTTCATCAAGAATCGTTTGCATCATTGAAGCGAGGTTCGTTCCTGTGTCACCATCAGGGACAGGGAATACATTGATTTCATTTAAACTATTTTTTTCGTTAATAACCTGTTTTGCGCCAGATAAAAACGAGTAGTATAGTGCTTTGTTGTCTAATGTTAAAATTGTCATAGTAAACTCCTTATTAAAATATAATTTGATAGACTAAATAAGCCAATGTACTGGTTGTTCCACCGAGAAAAGAACCCCAAATCAAATCAATAATGGTTATCTTAACTGGCCATGTTTTAAGTGTTGCTAAATTGGTTAAGTCGTAAGTAGCATAAGTTATGAAACCAAAAAAAGTACCCGCACCAATTGCGTACCATAGATTACTTTGTTCAACAGCAGGCTCAACAACAAAAAAGACAAGTCCAATAATAAACAAAACATAAAATATAATCGCAGCAAACCAGTTCACATCAGGCGTTAACAAATGGCCTAGATATTTCTGATACAAGTTTTTGGCAATCAAGCCGAGCCAAAGCAAGTCAATAATTAAAAACATAATAAATGTAATGCCAAATAAAATCAAGAATGTTAACATAAAACCCCCCCTATTTAATTAATAATAGTTTATCATATTTTTATTTATTCTAATTGAAATAAGCGCCATTTTTTCTAAATGATGAAACAAAGTATTCAGTATTTCATCATTTTTTGATATAATTACAAATGACAAAATTAGGAGCATCTCATGAAAATAAAAGAATTCGTAAAATACAAAATGCTTTTACCGGTTATATTTGTGGCTCTTTTTGGATTATCATTAGTTTTTGATAGCCCATCAAACATTTATACTGGATACATCAACATTCTTAAAAGCCCGAGTGTACTTATTTCTGATTATGTAAGAATCGGTGGATTGGGTGCGACATTATTTAATGTTGCTACGATCATCTTGTTCAATATAATTATGTTGAAACGACTGGGGTTCAAAATGACTGGACCGATATTTGCTGGCGTACTTACCATTGCTGGGTTTTCATTTTTTGGAAAAAACATTTTTAATACCTTACCAATCTATTTGGGTATTTACTTATATGCAAAAACACAAAGACTTGAATTTCGTTCATTTATGATTGTGGTGTTGTTTTCAACAGGAATTTCTCCCATTGTCAGCTTTTTGATTTTTGGTACAGGATGGCCACTATATATCGGTGTGCCTATAGGTATTATCGTCGGAACCTTCACCGGCTTTATACTACCAGCATTTTCTGCACACACTATCCGCTTTCACAAAGGCTATAACCTCTACAATATTGGCTTTGCCATGGGTATCATTTCGATGTTGTATGCCGTTATTTTACATAGTTTCAATGTCAACTTAAATGTGGGTGGTCCGACAAGCGAAGCGTATCACTCAGAGTTGTTACTTATCAGCCTTGGTTTATCAACATTGTTTTTGGTTGGTGCCTTCATGATTGATCCCAATGTTTTAAAAAAATATCCACACTTACTTAAAAGTACTGGGCGCTTGGTTTCTGATTTCATTCGTGATTATGGTAAGGCAGTCACGATGCTTAATGTTGCATTTATGGGATACATCAGTGTGGCCGTTTTAGTCATTTTAAATCTTGAAATCAATGGTCCTGTCATGGGTGGCATCTTAACAGTCATGGGTTTTGGGGCATTCGGAAAACATCCCAAAAACGCGTTACCAGTGATGTTTGGTGCATGGCTTGGTGTAACCATCACAAATTATTCACTTGACAGTGTGGGGATGGTTATTGCCTTATTGTTTGTTACTGCTGTTGCACCAATTGCAGGAAGATACGGTGTGATTATTGGTGTATTGGCTGGATTCATCCATATCATCATTACACCACTAGCTTATGTTTTCCAAGGCGGCTTTGATTTATATAATAATGGTTTTGCTGCTGGTTTTGTGGCAGCGTTAATGATCCCTATTTTAGAAGCGATAACCAAACAAAAACCTGAGGAGGATGGCCAGTGAGCAAACAAGAAATCAAAATCATTACTAAAATCATTAGAGAAGTTACTTTGTATTTAATGATGCATGGATTTAAAGACTTTATCTTTGAATCAAAAAACACCGCTAAAACAACACAACTAATTATTACCTTAGATGATACAAAACCAGATTTTATTGAAGCGATGCAAACAAAAATGAATCGTGAACGCCAAATGGAAATTGAAACCTATGGTTGGGAGTTAATTGGTGATATTGATCAAAAAAATGAATTGGAAATTATATCATTACTAATAGATTCAATGGACGTAGAATATACCCAATCAAAAACGATTATTACTTTAACGCGAACCAACAAATACCTATAAAACCAATAAAAAACAAAGTGTTCAAATTTTATGTGAACACTTTGTTTTTATTTAATTAAATCTTTTCCTTTTTGGGTGGTTGTAAAGTGAACCTTGGCAATTTGATTTAGTATTCTTTCGCCATGATGTTTAATGATATATGCGACTTGCTCATCAACTTTTTTTGAAGCCCCTTTGTGAAGCTCCATACCAACATCTTGACTAAGCGTTTTAAGGTGTTGAATAAAAGCATATCTAGCAATAATACTCGCAACAGCGACGCTGGCATAATGCGACTCCGCTTTCGGTAATAATAAATCGGGTTTGACTGCATCATCAAAATGCTTTAAATAGCGCATGTAAGTAGCTTCCTCGGAAAATTGATCAACAATAACCATTGGTCTATGTCCGATTTTCTTAATAAGATTTTTATGGCATTGTGCATGCAAATATGCTTTTAATTTATTCGCATTGTACCCTTTAATAATCATATCATTGTACTTTTTATTATCCAAAACCAACAACGAGTAGGGAATGTTTTGACTTAGTTTCACGCCGATTTTCTCGATGTATTGATCAGATAACAGTTTAGAGTCTTTAATGTTTAATGTTTTAAGAAACGCAACATGTTCATCGCTCACATAGGCAGCACATACAGTCAATGGCCCAAAATAATCACCGACACCTGACTCGTCACTCCCGATTGAATGCATGTAAAACTCATGGATACGGTTGGGTTCTGATTTAAACGTTGCGGGGGTGATATCAAAGCTTTCATGCCAAAAGAAAAAAGCTTCCTCGGCTTGTTTACCTTGGAACATTACGGTACCTGTATGATAAATAGTAATGACTAATTCTTTGAGTTTTATCTGTGCTGAAATAGGACCTTTTGGGTTTTTTACCAAGGCCTCTTTGTAATACATTTTCATTGCAGCTATCTGTGTATCGCTTAAAGTCATTACAAAGTTCATCTTTTTCACATCCTATACTGTATTTTACCATGTTATTTGGTAAAATAGTAGTCGTGAGGATGTGATTTTTATGCACTTTGATATTAAGTTACTTGAATTTGACAAAATTATCGATCAACTAACGCTGTTTGCCCACACAACTGAGGGTAAGAATCGTGTTGCTTTATTAAAACCAATGACTGAAGTTTCAGTTATTGAGAAAGCACTTTTAGAAACTGAAGAAGCTTATCAGTATTACGCCCTTGACAAAGCCCCTAGCTTTGGTGGCATCCATCCCATCAAAAACGCTCTTGAACGCGCACGCATTCAAGGTGTTTTAGATATTCAGTCGTTACTTAAAATTCATGGATTCATTGAAGCAACACACAGAATAAAAAGAGAAATGGTTCATGTCCCAGAACATTTAGACACTGAGTTTACACTTTGTGATTATGCAAATCAACTTTTCAAACATCCTGAACTACGCACGGCGATTGAAGATATTATCAGTCCTCAGGGTGAAATACGGGATGATGCCTCAGTAACTTTAAAAAAAATACGCCAACAACGGATTACAACTGAGCGACGCATCAAAGATACATTGAATCGTTTATTAAAATCTGAGGCGCCTAAGTTAACTGAAACACTCATTACTTTAAGATTGAATAAATACGTAGTACCAGTAAAATTGTCTGAGAAGAATAACTTTAAGGGTGCGATAATAGATTATTCAAGTAGTGGTGAGACGGTATATATTGAGCCCGATGTCATTCACGATTTGTCCGTTCAACTAAACCGACTAGACAGTGAAGAAACCCGTGAAATCGAAAAAATCTTGTATCAGTTGTCTGCTTTAGTCGCAAACCATTATGAAACACTTTCAAGTAATATTGCCACCTTAGCACATCTTGATTTTGTTTTTGCAAAAGGCAAACATGCCTATGTTACTGAAAGCAAAAAGCCAAAAATCACTGGGATCTTAAAACTATTTAAAGCAAGACACCCACTCATACCTAACAACGAAGTGGTTGCGAATACCATTACTTTTGATAAAGATGTTAAGATGATGATTATTACCGGATCAAACACTGGTGGAAAAACCGTTACGTTAAAAACGATTGGATTACTTTCGATGATGGCACAAAGTGGTTTATTAATCCCTGTCGAACTCAATAGCGAAATTAAAGTGTTTAAACAAATACGTGCAGATATTGGTGACGAACAAAGCATCGAACAGTCACTGTCTACTTTTTCTTCACACATGACGCGGATTGTGAATATTATTACTGATTATGGCGAAGATTGTTTGGTATTACTCGATGAACTGGGCAGTGGCACCGACCCTAAAGAAGGTGCGAGTCTAGCCATGAGTATTTTGGATGCACTGAGTAATGAGCGTAACAGTTTAGTTATCGCAACGACACATTATCCTGAACTCAAAGCCTATGCATATAGTCGCGATGATATTATGAATGCAAGTGTTGAGTTTGACGAAGAATCATTGAAACCAACGTATCGCTTATTGTTAAGAACCCCTGGTGAAAGTCATGCGTTTTTAATTAGTCAGCGACTTGGACTTCCGATGTCAATTATCGAACGTGCTAAAAACAATGCACTAACTCAACAAACACAAGTCAGCCAATTGATTCAAAAACTAAAACACGAAAGTCATAAACTAGATCAATTAATACAAGAACATACTGTGCTGACAAATACGGCTTCTAAAGAGCTCGCGACGGCTAAAAAACTCAAACTTGAGTTGCAAGAAAAAACCCAAAAATACCGTGATCAACTGCAAAGAGAAAACGATGTGTTGATTAAAACACTTAAAAAACAGGCAGAGCACATAATCCAAGAGTTAGAAACGATGAAAATCGAGTCTTTCAAAGTTCATGAACTGGCTGAAAAAAAACATCAAATAAAACAATTAGTCCCTCAAAAATCTTCGCAAACCACATCCCAAGATTATCCATTGCAACCTAAAGATCAAGTGTACATTATGCCTTTTAATCGCTATGGTGAAATTGTTAAACAGCAAAAAAACAAGCAATGGGTCGTTAAAATGGGTTCACTTACAAGCACGTTTAAACGCGAAGAATTAGAACGAGTTGAAGGCAATAAACCAGCAGAAGAACCTTATAGACAAAAGTCATTTGATGTCAAAAAACAAGTGAGTTCTGTCATTGATTTACGTGGAGAGCGTGTCCATGAAGCACAAATTCTTTTAGAAAAATATTTGGACGATTGCGCTGTTTCATCGATGCCGTTTGCAACAATTATTCATGGTTTTGGTACATTGGCCGTTCGAAAAATGGTTCATGAAACACTCAAGAAAAGTTCTTTGGTTAGTCGTTTTAGAGACGGTGAATCTGGTGAAGGTGGGCAAGGCGCAACCATCGTATATTTCGATTAAATAGGGATTTAAGAAATAACACTAAACACAAGCAAATAGATTGTAATTCATTCGGTTTATTTGTATAATGTTAATGTAAATATAAAGGAGGATACAATAATGTCAGTAATTTATGCAGATAATACAAACTTAGAAGAAAATGTTAAAGAGGGTCTTGTTTTACTTGATTTTTATGCCGATTGGTGTGGCCCATGTAAAATGATTTCACCAGTATTAGATCAAGTCGCTAGTGAAAACGATGATTTTAAAGTTGTCAAGGTCAATGTGGATGAAAATATCGGTCTTGCACAACAATATGGTGTTCAAGGAATCCCTGCTTTGTTCGTTTTAAAAGATGGTAAAGTCGTGGCTCAAAAAGCTGGATTCATGCCTAAAGATGCTATTGTTAACTGGGTGAAAGGCGCTTAATTGCGTTGTTCTCAATCATGAAACTATAAGATGCCATCACCTTTTTTAAGGTGTTTTGGCATCTTTTTTCATGTTTAAAGCAGCGAATTAAAAGAAATGTTGTATAATAAACGCGGTGATATGAATGGATGGTATTGTAATCATAAACAAACCACTTAATATGAGTTCTCATGATTGTGTGAACAAAGTTCGAAAACTGTTTAACACAAAAAAAGTAGGACATTCTGGAACGCTTGATAAAGCCGCAACTGGTGTGCTAGTTTTAGGCATCAACAAAGGCACGAAGCTACTGAATTATCTTAACCAAGATGATAAAGCTTATGAGTTCACCGTGTGTTTTGGTAAAACAACAGACACACGAGATCATGAAGGCGTTATCACGGAAACCAAACCAGTAGCAAATCTCAAACAACTAGACGGTCTCACCGATCGTTTTATTGGTGAATATAACCAAGTGCCACCCGACTATTCGGCAGTAAAAATTGCTGGAAAAAAAATGTACCAGTATGCACGTCAAAACATGGTAATGCCCATATTAGAACCACGTAAAATCACTGTGTTTACACTAAAAAAACTCACTGATTTTGTCCAAAATAATGACTGTGTTGAAGCGTCATTTTACGTCAAAAGTACTAAAGGTCTCTACGTGAGACAGTTGGCTTATGATTTGGCGCTACTGTGTGATACTGTGGGGCATACCACGCGCATTCATAGAGTCCAAGCCGGACAATATAATATCGACCAAGCAACACCGTTAGATTTGTTAGAGACCAGCAGTTTAATTCCAATGGCCGATGTTTTAAATGATTTACCGAAAATTACGCTTGAACCCAGTCAAATCAATCGTGTAAAGGATGGCCAAATGCTGTTGCTTGACATTCAAGACGACATGATTCAATGTTTGAATGATCTTGGTGATTTGATTGCAATTTATCGTCGTCATGAGTCTGGTGAGTATCACGCCAAAAACGTCTTTATTTAGGAGAATCACTATGGAAGTAATCACACTTAATGGACAAGCCATAACACCCAATGTCATTGCTGCCATTGGTTTTTTTGATGGCGTGCATTTAGCCCATCAAATTTTACTTAAAACCGTCGTTGACTTAGGAAACAAAAACAATCTCAAAAAAGCAGTTATTAGCTTTGATGTGCATCCCAAAACAGTCTTATTTGGGTTAGACTATCAATACATTACACCACTTGAACGAAAAATAGAAAAGTTTAAGCAGTTTGATATCGACGTAATTTATATCATTGAGTTTACGAAAGAAAAAGCTCAAATGCTTCCCGAAGTATTTATTGATACCTACTTAAAAAACATTCATACACTCGTATGTGGCTTTGATTTTCGTTATGGTGCAAGAGCAAGTGGCACGCCTGAACTGTTAAAAGAAAAGGCACCATTTGAAACAATCGTTATTCATGAACAGACCTATGAGGGATACAAAATAGGAAGCACCCATATTCGTGACTTAATCCAAAGTGGTTTAGTAGACGAAGTCAATTCAACCTTAGGTACATACTATTCGATTAGAGGCGAGGTTGTGCAAGGCCAACAAAAAGGTCGTTTGCTCGGCTATCCGACAGCAAATATTGATACGAATGACTATTTAATTCCTAAACAAGGTGTTTATGCTAGTCTTACGAAAGTCAAAGGTCAGTGGTATTACTCAGTGTCTAGTGTGGGCTACAACCCAACACTGAACTGTAAAGCAGCCTTAAGTGTTGAGAGTCATATTTTTGATTTTGATCAAATTATATATGGCGAAATTATTGAAACAATGTTTATTCAAAGGTTGCGCGATGAAGCCAAATTTAACTCAATTGAGTCGTTAATTGCGAAAATAGATGAAGACAGCATTGAAGCCAAATCAATATTTAAAAAGTATGGTTTTGACTTGCAAAGCATTTAAATTGTGGTATAATATAAAACGCGCCTATATCTCAGTTTAACGTACCTCAGCGTTATACTTGGAGTTAGGTAAGAAAAACAAAGGAGGAAATAACATGGCACTAACAAAAGAAGAAAAAAAGTTAATTGTTGAAACCTATCGCGTTAAAGAAGGCGATACGGGTTCCCCAGAAGTGCAAATCGCGATTTTAACCAAAGAGATTAATGATCTTAACGAGCATTTAAAAATTCACAAACATGATCATCATTCACGTCGTGGATTACTTAAGAAAGTTGGACATCGTCGTAATTTGATTAAGTATTTGGCTAAAAAAGATGTTGAACGCTATCGTGTGCTTATCGGAAAACTTGGCTTAAGACGATAACAGGATTGAGCACTTCATTTATGAGGTGCTCTTTTTTATTTAACAAACCCAGTTGAGTTCTTTTAAAAGTCAATGAAATCAAGTATAATAAACCATGAGGTGATGTCGATGGACAAAAGAAATAAGCGCATTACACTAGCAATCAATCTTGGTATCGGTGTACTTATCTTGTTATTTATCTATTTGTTTAACTTAATATTTAATCCGTTAATTGTTCGTTTTTTACTTGCGTTTACATCGATTTTTCTGCCGTTTTCAATTGCCTTGTTTATTAGCTATTTAATGGCACCTGTTTTTCGCCTACTAGAGCAGAAAATTAAACTTAAATACCGTTTATTAAACACGTTTATTGTGTTTGTTGCAATGGCGATAATTGTTTACTTATTTATTCGATTCGCTTTTGGAATCATTTATGTTCAAGGGATTCAGTTCTTAGAGTATGACTGGCCAAATGTGGTCCAATCTGCACGTAATTTTTTGGCTACTCAACCCACGTTGCTTGAGTTGTACAATTCAGCTATTGATTGGTTTAACCTTGAAAACATAAGCAGTATTAATGTGAATATTATCGGTATTTTTCAAAGCATAACCAGTATTATTATTACGATTGTTTTGGTGCCAGTATTTTTATTTTTTATTCTTAATGACCGAAAACGTATTTATGAATCATTAGTTAAGGTCGTTCCAAAAAACTATCGTGTGCATGCGACCGAGCTTACAAAACGAGCGCATTACGTTATTGAACAGTATTTTAATGGCCGCTTTGCAACAATGATTGTTATGTCAATCGTATTCACTGCCGCCTTTTTTATCTTAGGCTTTAAAGAACGTAGTGTTTTGTTTGGGTTTATGATGGGGTTTTTCGATATTGTCCCATATGTTGGGCCATTTATAGCAATGTTACTTCCTGTGCTATACAGTTTAACTGATGAGACATTAATGTTTGGTCAGTACGCACCCATCGCGGTTATTATTATGGTAACTGTTGGACAACTTGTACAAAACAACGTTGCACAACCACTAATTATGGGTAAGGAAACACAGCTGCATCCATTGTTGGTGTTGAGTTCATTTGTGTTTTTCGGTTACTTATTTGGCATTGTAGGAATCATCCTTGCGATCCCCATTACTGGAATGATACGCACTTCTATAGAATATTTTCATGAATTGAATGCGGATAAACTGGCACTTAGCAAAATCGAAAAACAAAAGATTAGAGAGGATAAACGACAATGATATTAATTAAAAACGCAATGCTTTATACGATGGACACCATCGATGGAGAAAACGGTTTTATCGCCATAAAGAATCAAAAAATTGAGGCTATTGGGACAATACTTGATGAAAAACAATACCAAGATTACCAAGTGCTTGATGCGAAAGGTGCGATGCTCACACCTGGTCTTGTCGATCCCCATTGTCACATCGGTGTTATGGAAGAAGGGATTCAATTTGAGGGCAATGATACCAACGAAACAACCAACCCTATTTACCCTGAACTGCGTGGGATTGACAGTGTCTATCCACACGATCGTGCATTTCTATATACCGCTAAAAGTGGTGTAACAACAGTAGTAACTGGTCCTGGTAGTGCCAATGTTATTGGTGGTACTTTTACCGCATTAAAAACGGTCGGTAATACTGTTGATGAAATGATTTTCAAAGAAGAAGTCTGCATGAAAATGGCTTTAGGAGAAAACCCTAAAAGAGTTTATTCAAGCCAAAAAAGAAATCCTTCTACACGTATGGCAAGCGCTGCACTTGCCCGTGAATGGTTGCAAAAAGCGAAAGATTATCATCAAGAGTTAAAAGCTTATGAAAGCAATAAAGAAGATGCCAAAAAGCCTGTCTTTGATGCTAAATTACATAGTTTAATGCGTGTCTTTGAGGGGATGAAAGTTAAAATTCACGCCCATCGAAGCGATGATATTATGACCGCAATCCGAATCGCAAAAGAATATGATTTAGATATGACGATTGATCATGGGACTGAGGCTTATTTAATACCTGAAGAAGTTAAAAACAGTGGTTACCCAGTTATTTTGGGACCCACACTGACTTATGCTTCTAAATATGAGTTGATCAATCGCTCTTTTACCAGTGCTAAAGTCTTAGAAGAACACGGTGTGTTGTTTGCGATAATGACAGACCATCCGATAGTAACATTAGATATGACTCGCGTTCAAGTTGCGCTTTTTGTTAAAGCTGGTCTTTCTAAAAAATCTGCCCTTAAAGCGATTACCATTAATGCCGCAAAACTTAACGGCCTTGATGATCGTGTAGGCTCATTAGCTGTGGGTAAAGACGCTGATTTGGTGCTTTGGAATGGTGACATCTTCGATATCATGGTCGATCCTTTATTGGTAATGATTAACGGCCAAATCGTGCACCAGGTGTAGGGGGGAAAACGTGTCTGAAATCCTACAATCTATGCCATCAATCGTCGTTTACTTTCTAATATTTTTTGTCAAAATTATCGAAGTTTCGATGGCAACATTAAGAATTGTACTAATCACAAAAGGTGAAAAGCTAAAAGGTGCACTCATTGCTTTTTTTGAGGTCATTTTATGGATATTAATCGCGGCAACCGTATTGACTGACATCACTGAAGATCCATTCAAAGTCGTGGTTTACGCACTGGCGTTTTCGATTGGAAGCTATTTGGGAAGCATGGCTGAAAATAGACTTGCACTTGGCACAGTAAACATTGAAGCAATTGTTAAAAAAGCACAAGGCAAACCGCTATCAATCGCACTTCGTGAAATGGGTTTCGCGGTCACAAGTGTCGATGCCTACGGTCGAGATGACCGCAAAGAAATACTGTACATGCATGTGCCCCGAAAGAACATTTCAAACACAGTTAAAGTCATTCGATCATTTCAATCAGATGTCGTGATAACTATCAATGATATACGACCAGTTTATGGTGGGTATGGCCTTTTAAGAAAATGATTTAACTTTGTAAGCTGTAACATCAAGGTGCTGGTTGTGATGCCCTTCGCACATCTAAACCAGTATCTTTTTATATACATTTAACAAAAAATATGATATTGTATTATAATGTAGAAAAGATAAAGAAAAGAGGAATTTAAGAAGATGACAGAAGCAAAAGTATTTGAGTTTGACTTCAATGGTAAAAAACTCGTCGTCGAAATAGGAGAAGTTGCAAAGCAAGCAACTGCAGCAGCAATTATTCGTTACGAAGATACCGGTGTATTAAGTGTGACACAAACTTCAAAGGAACCTGTAACATTGCCATTTTTCCCATTAATGGTTAATTATACAGAGAAGTTATATGCCAACGGTAAAATCCCGGGTGGTTTTTTCAAACGTGAGGGACGACCATCAGAGTTAGAAACACTGACAGCACGACTTATTGATAGACCCATTAGACCACTTTTTCCAGATGAATTTCGCTATGAAGTTCAAATCATTAATACCGTTATGAGTGGCAATGTGGATCATTCACCACCAATGACTGCAATGTTTGGGAGCAGTTTAACACTTGCGTTATCACACATGCCTTTTGAAGGGCCTATTGCGGGCGTCATGGTAGGTAAAGTGGATGGCGAGTTAATATTAAATCCGTCTGAGGCTGAACTGGAAGTATCAGAAATGGAATTAATCGTTGCCGGAACATACGATGCAATTAATATGGTAGAAGCAGGCGCGAAACAAGTCTCAGAAGCAGACATGTTAGAAGCCATTATGTTTGGTCATGAATGGATTAAAAAATTGGTTACGTTCCAAAATGAAATCGTTGCTGAACTGGGTGCTGAAAAAATGGTATACATTGCGCCTGAAAAAGATACCCTTTTAAACGATTTAGTGATAAGTAAATATCAAGAGCCAATCCTTTCTGCAGTCAATACATTTGACCGTGGTTTGAGAACTGAGGCATTAAAAGATATTCATTCAGCGCTCGAAATTGATGTGGATACAATGTTCAGTACTTTAGACAAAGAGGACTTGAAATCAAAACGCAAAGAAGCAAAAAACTTTGTCGATAGTATGGTTAAAGAGCAAGTGCGTAAAAACATTATTGAACTGGAAAAAAGACCCGATGGACGCGGACTTACAGATATTCGTGAGTTACAATCTAAAATCGATATCTTTGAACGTACACATGGCAGTGCAATGTTTACACGTGGACAAACTCAAGCCTTAAGTATTGTTACTTTAGGTGCACTCGGTGAGCACCAAATCATCGATGGGTTGGGCGATACTGACAATAAACGTTTTATGCTACATTACAACTTCCCACCATATAGCGTTGGTGAGGCAGGTCGCTATGGCCCACCAGGACGCCGTGAAATTGGACATGGTGCACTCGGTGAGCGTGCCTTGATTCAAGTCATGCCAAACGAAGAAGATTTTCCTTACACAGTAAGAATTGTTTCTGAGATTCTTGAAAGCAATGGTTCAACTTCACAAGCCAGTATTTGCGCTGGATGCATGAGTTTAATGGCTGCGGGTGTTCCAATTGAAGCGCCAGTTTCGGGCATTGCAATGGGCTTGATTACCGATGGTAAAACACACCGTGTACTCAGCGACATCCAAGGGTTAGAAGATCATCTTGGTGATATGGATTTTAAAGTTGCTGGTACTGAAAAGGGCATTACAGCTTTACAAATGGACATTAAAGTTAAAGGTCTTTCACAGGAAATATTAACTGAAGCACTTGAACAAGCCAAAGTGGGTCGCTTACATATTCTTAAAAATATGATAGAAGCCATTGATGCGCCAAGAAAAGAAGTCTCGAAATATGCACCTAAAGTCAAAATTATGCTGATATCTCCAGACAAAATTCGTGATGTTATCGGTCCTGGTGGCAAAATAATTTCTGAGATTATCGACAAAAATGATGGTGTTAAAATTGACATTGAACAAGATGGACGCGTGACAATTATGCATACGTCTATGGCACCAATTTTATCGGCAATGAAACGTATTGAAGAAATCGTTAAAGTGGCGCAAGTTGGTGAAGTATACCAAGGTAAAGTCGTGCGTATTGAGAAATTTGGTTGCTTTGTCGAACTTTGGAAAGGTACTGACGGGTTATGTCATATTTCTAAGTTGGCACATGATCGTGTTAATAGAGTTGAAGATGTGGTTAAACTCTACCAAGTAATCGATGTTAAAGTCATTGGTATCGATGAACGCGGACGCATTGATTTATCACGTAAAGCAACGTTACCAAAACCTGACCTAAAACCTGCAGTAAAAGAATAAACTGATTACGTTTTAGACAATCGAGCCATTCATTAAGAATGGTTAGGAAAGTCCATGCTAGCACAAGCTGAGATGCTTGTAGTGATTGTGATAGAGGAAACAATAACTCTATGCATGCCATTTTTGGCATGACGGCTGAGAAAATACTTTTAACCTGGTATGAGTATCTTTAAAAGTGCCACAGAGACGAGCTAAAGTAGAAATGCTTTAGGTGGAACGGGTAAACCCCGCAAGCTAGAAACCCAAAAAATGGTAGGGGCACTCTAACGTTGGAATTCAACAACAATAGAGGCGTGAAAGCGCAGATAAATGGTTGTCACCGCAAATGCGGTACAGAACATGGCTTATATGAACGTAATCAAAAAAAGTTGTATGCGAATACAACTTTTTTTTATTGGATAAACATTGAAAAAAAACATGTTTTCGGTTACAATGATTTAAGCGTTTTAGAAAGAGTGATGACATGAGCGACGACCGTATAGCGTTAATTAAAGCGCGTCAAAAAACAATAAGGAATTTCTCAATTATAGCCCATATCGATCATGGCAAGAGTACACTTGCTGATCGAATTTTAGAAGTGACGAAAAGTATCACTGCAAGAGAAATGAAAGCACAATTGCTTGACTCAATGGATTTAGAGCGAGAACGTGGGATTACTATTAAACTAAATGCAGTTCAAATTCAATATGCACATACTAACGGAAAATCATACATATTTCATTTGATTGATACACCAGGACATGTCGACTTCACATATGAAGTATCCCGAAGTTTAGCCGCATGTGAAGGTGCTTTGTTGGTTGTTGATGCTGCACAAGGCATTGAGGCCCAAACACTCGCAAATGTGTATTTAGCTTTAGATAATGATCTCGAGATATTACCAATTATTAATAAAATCGACTTGCCAAGCGCAGACATCCCAAAAGTCAAAGCTGAAATTGAGGACATTATTGGGCTTGATGCATCGGAAGCTGTGGAAACAAGTGCTAAAGAAGGTATTGGTATTTTTCAGATTCTAGATCAAATAATAGCCAAAGTACCCGCCCCAAGTGGTGACCCAGAGGCACCTTTAAAAGCGTTAATATTTGATTCTTATTACGATGCGTATCGGGGTATTATTCCATCCATTCGTATTGTTGAGGGGATTTTAGGCAAAGGTGATAAAATTCAAATGATGTCAAGCAATCGTGTGTTTGAAGTTATTGAGGTTGGAGTGAATACACCGAAACCGGTTGTTAAAGACTATTTAGGGCCTGGTGATGTTGGCTACTGTGTTGCATCAATTAAGACAGTAGAAGATGTGCGCGTGGGTGATACAATGACCCACGTTAAGCGGCCTGCGGAAAAACCATTGCCTGGATATCGCCAGCTCAATCCAATGGTGTTTTGTGGGTTGTTCCCCATTGACTCAAATGATTACAATGATTTAAGAGAAGCACTTGAACGCTTAAAACTGAATGATGCGAGTTTGATTTATGAACCAGAAACCTCGCAAGCTTTAGGTTTTGGTTTCCGAACTGGGTTTTTGGGAATGTTGCATATGGAAATTATCCAAGAACGCATTGAGCGTGAGTTTAAGATTGACTTAATAGCAACCGCACCTAGTGTGATTTATCACGTATATTTAACAAACGGCACGATGGAAAAAATTGATAACCCTAGTGCTTTAAAAGAATCTCAAGATATTGAACGCATCGAAGAACCTTATGTGTCAGCGATACTAATGACACCTAAAGAGTATGTCGGTAATGTCATGGAGCTATGCCAACAAAAACGCGGCATTTACAAAACCATGCGATATCTGGGTGAGACACGTGTTGAACTGTCATACGAATTACCACTTCTAGAAATTGTGTATGATTTTTTTGATAAGCTCAAATCATCAACTAAGGGTTACGCATCATTCGATTATACGTTTAGCACATATAAACCAAGTAAACTGGTCAAAATGGATATTTTACTCAACGGTGAAATTGTGGATGCGTTGTCAACCATTGTACACCGTGATTTTGCATATAAACGCGGTAAACTGATCACAGAAAAACTAAAAGACATTATTCCTAGACAAATGTTTGAAGTGCCAGTGCAAGCTTCAATCAACAATAAAATCATTGCCCGTAGTAGCATTCGAGCACTTAGAAAAAATGTTTTGGCAAAGTGTTATGGTGGCGATATCACACGTAAAAAGAAACTACTTGAAAAACAGAAAAAAGGTAAGAAGCGCATGAAAAGTGTGGGCAACGTTGAGGTGCCACAAGAAGCGTTTCTTTCAGTATTATCCATAGATGAATAGATTTTTCTATTCATTTTTTGTTTTCGATTAAAAAGCTCTTTTCAATGCTATAATATTTACAAGGTAGGTGGTTTTATGAAAGTTAAGGTTCGTCATCGACTCACATTTTTTTTACTAAGACCTTTTTTCAGACTGTTTATTAGACTCAAATTTAATTATCAAGCGATTCCTTTTGATCGACAAAAATCTTTGAAAGGGCCATATTTGGTTTTATCAAATCACACGCAAGAATCTGACCCTTTTTTCGTTTCTCTTAGTTTTAAAGGGCCAATCTACTATGTGGCTTCAGATATGATTTTTTCGATTAGACTATGGTCGACGTTTATAAAGTTTTTAGTATCACCAATTCCAAAAACCAAATACCGCTCAGACTTAGCAACCATACGCGATATTAAAAAAATGGTGAAAAGTGGTGGCAGTATAGGACTTTTCCCAGAAGGCAATGCCTCATTTAGCGGAGAACTAATGCCAATCAGTCCAGCAGTAAGTAAACTCATTAAAACGCTTAAAATACCGGTCATATTTTTTCATATCAAAGGTGGTTATACGACTAAACCACGTTGGGCTAAATCAATCAGAAAGGGTGCAATGCAAGGTCGTGTCGCCAAAGTTTGGATGCCTGAGGCATATCAAGATTTAACCGTTGAAGCGATTCAAGAAATAGTTGTGGCTACTTTAACTGTTAATGAAGCAAAGTTTATTCATGATAAACAGTTTACAGGCAAAGATTTTGCCGAAGATATTGAAAGTACTTTCTTTATTTGTCCTAATTGCAAAGAAATGCTTACTTTAACTTCTTTAAAAAATCAAGTATCGTGTCGACACTGTGATTTGCTATTGACTGTTAATGCAAAATCTGAGTTCTTAACAACACAAGATGTTCATTATTTTGACAATAAAATCGCATGGTATCATGATCAATACCATGTATTAGAAAATAGACTTAACGACATTGCATCAGATACTGTAATATTTACTGATTCAGATGAAAAAATACTTGTTGTTGAAAGGGCATCACGCAAAACTTTGTTAGGTCACGGTGTCATCACATTAATGAAATGTGGGTTACTCATTATCTATGCCGACCATCAAGAACTTTGGGAGATTGCTGATATTATGCCGGCCGTACAACAAAAAAACAAACTTATTTTACATCATAAAACACAAGATAAAACGCTTTATTTTATTAATCATGCGAAACGCAATGCACTGAAATATGTTTTGGCCATAGAGATACTTCAAAAGGAGGCGTTCATTGATGGAGTTTAGAGACATGATTTTATGGAATGGTATTATTCATTTTGCATTACTCGCAAGTTTATTATTGTTTGCCAATGTATTACGTCGTAAGATTGGTTTTTTAAGAAAATCGTTGATGCCAACTGCAGTTATTGCTGGGTTTATTGGTTTGGGTGCTAAAGAAATAATCGCTTCACGTTTTTTTAGTGTCGATCAGATTTTTGAAACCAATGCGTACTTGAGTATGATAACTTATCATGCGATTGCCCTGGGATTTATTGCCTTAGGTTTAAAAGTACGAGAAGAATACCGCATTAAAAATAAAAAAAGTCAAAGTATTTACAGTGGTCTTTTAATCGTATCTACTTATTTGCTACAGGGTGTATTGGGGTTAGCCGTTGCGATTACTTTGTCCTTGACTATTTTTCCGAACTTGTTTATGGCCAGTGGTATGCTAGTACCTTTGGGCTTTGGCCAAGGACCAGGACAGGCGTTAAACATCGGGACAGTCTATCAAGTAAGTCATGGTTTTCAAGGCGGTGCAAGCTTTGGTTTAGCAATTGCCTCTTTTGGTTTTATTTGGGCGGCGATTGCAGGCGTTGTTTACTTAAACGTGCTTAATCGTAAGGGCATCATTAAAAAGAATCCCAATCAAAAAGCTTCTTATGTCAGCAATCAAGTCATTGAGAGTCCAGATGAAATTCCTTTATCTGAAGCCATTGATAAATTTACCATTCAAGTATCCTTAGTGTTGTTGGTCTATTTCATTACTTATGGATTTATGCGATTGATAGACTTTTTAATGATGCAAGAAATTCTTGGTGATTTTGGTATTAATACAATTATCCCACTCATTTGGGGATTCAACTTTATTTTTGGTATGCTGTTTGCTATTGCTTCAAAAAAACTGTTTTTATGGCTTCGCAGTAAGCGCATTATGACAAGGCAATACCCAAACAATTATATGTTAAATAGAATCAGTGGGTTTGTTTTTGACTTTATGATTGTCGCTTCAATCACAGCCATTCGCATTGAAGATTTAAACAAGCTTTGGGGTCCATTCATTATCATGGTAATTATCGTTGGTCTTGCGACACTGTTTTATATTCATAAAATGGCTGCACGTATTTATCCTAAATATAAATCTGCGGCGACTATGGGTATGTTTGGCATGCTCACAGGGACAGCGAGTACTGGTATTGTGTTATTAAGAGAAGTCGATCCTAATTTTGAAACACCTGCTGCAAATGACTTGGTTATTGGTAGCTCAACTGCGATTTTATTCGGTTTTCCGATTTTGTTATTGGTCGGTATTGCACCGATTAGTCCGATTCATACATGGGTCACATTTGGGATTGTTATCTTATTATTTGTCATCGTTTTAAGCATACTCTTATTCTTTAATAAAAAAGCACCTGCAGAAGGCAACCTGAAATAACTGTGAAAGGCGTTTACATTCATATACCATTTTGTGAACATCTATGCATTTATTGTGATTTTGTTAAAGAGCGTGCCAAACCAGAAAAGATGGCGCGGTATGTCGATGCTTTGTTACATGAAATCGCCTGCCAAATAGAGACCAGACAAGTCATAGATACAGTGTATATCGGTGGCGGTACCCCCAGTTATCTCAATCTAATATTGCTAGAAAAACTATTGATGCGTTTACAAGAAGCCATTGATTTAAAAGCACTTAAAGAGTTTACGATTGAGTGTAATCCACAAGACATAAATGATGACTTATTAAAACTGCTTAAGCGATATTATGTCAATAGAATTAGTTTAGGCATTCAAACTTTCAATGATTCAGCGCTAAAACTACTCAATCGAAAACATACATCGGATACTGCAAAAAATGCACTGGCAATGATTGAAAAACATAACTTCACTCGTGTAAGTGTAGACTTTATTTTTAATCTTCCTTACCAAACTATGCACGATGTGATGACCGACTTAAAAACTGTAATAACTCTCAATATTCCACACATCAGCTATTACAGCCTGATTGTCGAAGAAAATACACGGCTTTTTTATCAACTCAAACAAGGTTTTATAACACAAGGCGACAATGACACAGAAGCAGAAATGTATGCGCAAATTATCGACACATTAACGACGAATGGCTATGAACATTATGAAATCAGTAATTTTGCTAAACCAAACCATCGGTCAATACACAATCAGATATATTGGAAAGACCATGACTATTATGGATTTGGTGCAGGCAGTCATGGTAAATTAAATCAGCAACGCTATTACAATTATCAATCGGTAAAACAATACATTGAAAAAACTCTAATGCATGGTTCGGGTCTTCAAACAACCTATCCTTATGAGCCAGTACGCGACTATTTACTCATGGGTCTTAGAATGCTTGAGGGTATCGATCTTAGTGTTTTTAAAACGCGTTTTGGGACTGATATTTTTACACTATATCCCAAACTCCATGAATGTATCGTTCAAGGCTTAGTGTTGGTTGAAAATAATCATTTAAAGTTTACACCTAAAGGTCTATTTTTTGGTAATGATGTTTTTGCACTGTTTTAGAGGTGATATTGATGATAAAACAATTGTTAAAAGAGTATGATTACGAATTGAAATCAGCCATGGGGTTAAGCAAAAACACCATTGCCGCTTACATGCATGATTTGAATGCATACTATGATTACTTGGTGTTTAAAGCCATTGAGCATCCTAATCACATAACTAAAGCAACGATACACAGTTATTTAATGACACTGCGTAAAAAGCATTTGTCGGCAAGTACAGTATCTAGGAAACTGAGTGCAATTAAAGGATTTCATCAATTCTTGGTTAACGAACGTGTGGTTGAAGACAACGTGATACTTAGTATTTCCAGACCTAAACAAAGAAAACGATTGCCTGAAGTACTTACCCTTCAAGAACTGGAATCGATGATAATGGTTGCTTCAGCCTCAAGCACACCACTTGCGAAAAGAAATACGGCCATGATAGAATTACTTTATGGTAGTGGCTTGCGAATCACTGAATTAATTCAGTTAAAAACTTCCGATTTACATCTCAACCAAGGGTTTATAAATATTATTGGCAAAGGCCAAAAAGAACGGATTGTGCCAATCGGCAATATGGCGCAAACAGCCTTACGTATCTACCTTGAAAGTGCGCGACTTGAGCTTTCTAAAGTGCCGACACCATTTGTATTTTTAAATCGTTTTGGTAAGCCTATTGGGCGTGTCGGGTTTTTCAAAATATTAAAGTCTATCGCCAGTGAAGCAGGGATTGATAAAACTGTTAGCCCCCATACACTAAGACATAGCTTTGCCTCACATTTATTAGAAGCGGGTGTTGATTTGCGCTATGTTCAAGAAATGCTTGGTCACACTGACATCTCCACCACTGAAATATACACGCACATTAGTAAGAAACAGCTTATTGCTGTTTACGATCATTACCATCCCCATGCACAAAAGAAGGAGTGAAATTATGTTTAAAAGAATATTTTTAGTTATTATGGACAGTGTGGGTGCTGGAGAACTTCCAGATGCAGAAGATTACGGTGATATTGGTTCTAATACACTTAAAAACATCAGTATTGCCACAGGTGGTCTTAATTTACCTACATTAGAAGCGCTTGGACTGGGTAACATCACTGATATCTTGGGTGTACCTGAAAATGAACACGCCACAGCAGGATATACAAAAATGGCTGAAAGAAGTGTAGGAAAAGACACCATGACAGGCCATTGGGAGTTGATGGGGCTTAATATAGATGTTCCTTTTCAAACGTTTACTGAAACGGGATTTCCAAAGCCATTAATCGAAGCACTTGAACAAGCCACGAATCGAAAAATAGTTGGCAATAAATCGGCAAGTGGCACGGATATTTTGGATGAGTATGGAGAACATCAAATAAAAACTGGAGATTTAATTGTATATACCAGTGCCGACAGTGTATTGCAAATTGCAGCCCATGAAGAATATGTTGGGTTGGATGAACTGTACAAAGCGTGTGAAATCGCAAGAGCATTGACATTAAAAGACGAATTCAAGGTTGGTCGGGTGATTGCAAGACCATTTATTGGAGCGCAAAAAGGTGCTTTTAAACGCACTTCCAATCGTCATGATTATGCATTAAAACCAATTGGTAAAACCACTTTGAACGCGTTAGAAGACGCGGGTTATGACGTTGTTGGATTTGGTAAAATTCATGATATTTATGATGGCGAAGGCATTACACAATCAATCAAACATCCAAGCAATAAGGTCGGAATGGAAAATTATATAGCGTATACCAATACGCAATTTAATGGTCTTGCTTTTATTAATTTGGTTGATTTTGATGCGCTTTATGGTCATCGACGTGATGCGCATGGCTACAAAGAAGCGCTCGAATCGTTTGATACACAGCTTAAAGTGCTTATTGAAAATTTAAAAGACGATGATTTATTACTCATCACTGCAGATCATGGAAACGATCCAACCCATGCCGGTACAGATCATACTCGTGAATATGTACCGCTACTTGTGTATAATAAAAATATCCAAGGAAAACCCTTGGATATTCGAGATACATTTGCCGATGTTGCCGCAACAATTGCCGAAAACTTTAACGTTGAAATGCCCATAAATGGCCAAAGTTTTCTTAAATCATATTTAGAATAAACTTATTAAAATTCTGGAAGGTCCTCAATTTGTTTGAGTGCCTTTTTTAATTGTCTTTCATGATTCTTTTGTACAGACTGGTGGGCTTTCCTCAGATTTTCATGTTGTTTACTTAAATAGTGTTTGTAAGCATCAATGGCTGGTTCTAAGGCAGAAACAATAATCTTTTCACCCGCGCTCAATCGTTCGATATGGTCATCAATCCGGTCGCCAATATCTTTTTGTTCACCGCGCCATTGCTTATCGAGTGTTACCAACTCTTTTTGATATCTTTGCTCGATAACACTCAGTTCTTTATCCATTAGATCTTGATTTGATGTTTCATCTAAAGCTTTTTTAGCTTCATAAAATCGTTGGTTTTGACTGATTATTTTTTCTTCAATACGTTGTTTCTTTTGATCATATTGCTGCTTAACTACAGTGATTTCGCGCGCATAAGCTTCATTAACAAGATTAGTCAAAGCGGCTTGATCAACGGGTTCATTCAGATGTGAAACTGAAACCTCGGCAGTGGGTTCATAACACGCTTGACGTTCTAGTTCAAGTGCATCTAAAGTGATTTGATACAGTCCTTTAATGTTTTCTTTGAACATATCGGCTTGATCTTTGCTCATTTTGTTGTAAAGCATAAAATGTACTTGGTAAGCGTGTTTGAATAAATAATCCTTTTTAAACTGTTCGATGATTTTTTGCATACCATCGCGTGTGTTTTGCGCGTTTTGAATCCGTTGGTTTAACTGTGAATCAATGAACGCGCTTTGTTTATCAAGAAAACTGTTGAGTGCGATCAAAGAGTTTTTAAGTGTAAGCAGTGTTTTATCATTTGTATAGGCATGATTGTGATTTTTTATCCATAGTTGATATTCCTGGGTAAGCGCTTTTTCAGTTTTAGTAAGCTGTTTTAATGCTTTACGGTGATCAGTTTTAGATTTTTGTGCTACTATCTCATCTAACTTTTCTTGAATTGCATCAGCCACTTGATTTTCTTCTTCAGCGTATTTTTTTTCAATTGTATCGATTTGTGTTTGAAGCAAAAACAATGTGTCTCGTTGGTGGCGTGTCAAGTCTTCATTAATTGCTTCTTTTTGGGCCTTGAACTCATTTATGTAATCACTGATTTGGCGGATACTTTCTTTGCCAACCTTAAGCAATTGACATGCGGTATTTTCTTGAGAAAAGTCGATGCTAACGGCTTGAGATTTACTGAGTTGCCCATTCATCTTATACAGACTGTTATATTGCTCAAGAATGTGGTTCAACTGTCTTTCTGTAAACGCTATGGTTCTTTCAACCATCAACGATTCAAGAAGCTTAATTTGTTTCATTGATTCTGTCTTGTACTTATTCGTGAGTTGCTGTTTCTCATGACTCATTGCTATTTTTTCTAAACCATATGTTTTTTTCAATGCGTACTTTGTTTGTTGGATTTGAGTTTCAATCTCTAATTGAAAGAGGTCAAAATGATTAATATTCGATTGAATCATTGAGAGCCATGATAACTCGCCACGCTTGAGTGATGTCAGATATTTCATGTTGAACTGCTTTCTTTCGGTTGTTGCCTTATGCTTTAGGTAATTAAAAGCATGTTGATTTTTTTGATGATAATAAGATAGTGTATGCATGTCTAATACAAACTGTTTAAGTTCGAGATGAACTTTTCTAATTTGTTCAATAATTTTTGTGCTAATATGTTGGTCTTTTTTGATATCAGCCAAATCTTTTTCAAACATAAAAATCAGTGCTGAGTCGTTAAAAGAGACTTCTAAATGCTCTTTTTTAATTTTTAACCGTGACAGCTGTTTCAAATAGTCTGCATAGTGATTAAGCTTATCTTTGCGTTGTTTATTATCAAAAACATGTAATTTACTCTCTACTTTGCGTTCTATTTTCTTCTCGACTTTTTTATTGCTTGATTTGGTTCGCAGTTGATATTCTCGCATTAATTTATCTAACTGTTCAAAATCATTGGTCTTTTCCGCACGAATAATGTTTAATTTGAGTAGTTTAAGTTGATGTTCAGTATCATTCTCACGCCCATGTGAATAATCGGAATGATCAAAGTCAAACATTTCTTTTCTCAGTGCATCTTCGTAGTCTTTTCGATCGTTTCTATACGTTTTCAATTGGGTTTGATAGTTTTGATGTAATTGTTCTATCTCTTGATCAATGCTTTGAATCATTTGATTAAACTCAGCATTTGTTTGTGTATCAAAATCAGTCTGTGTTTCTTTAAAAGCTGTGTGCGTTCTTGATGATAATAGCGAAAAAATTGCTTCTTTGTTTTGTTTTAACTGTGCATGCCACTGTTCAACACTCTGATTTAATTTATTGGTGAACTCATCGTGAGATTGGTCTAAAAAATCCTGCATTTCCAATCCGGTTGAATGGATGTGCTCTGCGTGTTTTTTGATGAGTAAAATAAAGTCGTTAAGAAAGTGATGTGCGATTATACTTTGTTCACGAATCAGTTCTTTATACGTGCTGCTTAGTGCTTTACCTATGTCAAAAACTTGTGCCATAGACACAAGTTTTTGACTACCACTATAAAGCGTTAGTAGTGAGGCTGACATGATTTCGGATGTTGTTTTTATCGTGTCAAGAAATGCATTTTCATGTTCAGAACGTTCAGATGAATGTTTTAATATTGATTTTGCTTTAAGTGTTTGATTAACTAAGTCAAGCCTTTTTAATGCGGCATGATGATGATTGTTTAATTGGCTTTGGATTGAATCAAGCGCATGCATTGTATCGGTTATTTGATGGTTTAAACCCTCATCCGATAGCGAGATGTTGATGTTTTTTTTGCTTTTCATCATCACCACTCCTTAGCTTATATTTTGTGCTTATCGATATCTTCTTTAGTTTGATTTATAATCGAATCGACAAATGAATAACATGCTTTCATTAGCGCATCGAGGTGTGATTGCAAGTTTTGATCAAGTGCGTGCATAACTTGTTTATAATCATCATCTTCATAAAGCACTTTAATGGTGTTTAACTGTTCTTCTTGGAATGTATAAAACGCTTGATCAATCGACCAAAGTGTATTGATAGTCGATTTCTGTTCTTCGTGTGCTTTTGTCGTTGCATTTGTGTGGTTTTCTTTGAGCTTTAACACTGTTTCAACTTTAGTTTCTTGCGTTTCAACAATGGTTAAATCAAGTGCATTTTGAGTGTTTTCTAATATTTCTTTAAATGGCTCAATTGCTGCATCTAACTTAGCATTAAGTTGCTGTTTGTGTTGTTCAAACAGTGTTTGTTTAGCTTCAAATGCTTCAGTAAGCAGTGCTAGTTGCGCCTCGTACTGAGATAACGCATCAACTTTATGTGCTTCGTTATCACTTTCGATATTTTGGTATAGATCGTCGTACTGTACTTTTTTGGATTCAATTTCTGTTTGCTTATCTTGTAGGTTTATTTCGATTTCAAGATAGATTTTTTGATATTTCTCGTAAAGTTTACTACGTATAGAGGCATATTGTTCATGTAGTGTATTGACGTCATCGTCATGTTTTTGTACCAATGACTCTTTTTGCTTTTGATACTGAGCAATTTTTTCTTGAAGGTTCCCAATTTCTTTATTCAAAGGCTCAATAACACTATGGATTTCTTTGTCTAGTTTTTCATACAGTGATTGTTCAAATGCCTCAAGTTTTTTTAGTAGATCTGACTTTTTCTTTTGATCAGAAGCAATTTTAGAATCAAAAGACTTTTGAATTTTTTGTTTTTTAATTAAAGCCTTTTCGTTAATACTATCACAGAACTTAATGTCTTCCTCGTCAAGCGCATTGATAATATCTTTGATTTGCTTGGTTAGATTTCTCGTATGTGTTTTGATGCTGAGATAAAGCTGTTGATGAAGTTGGGTTGCTTTATCTTTAACTTGGCTTAAGCGCATCGAGTCTTTTGACGTAATTGCAGTGTTGGTTTGCGCAATTTTCTCTTGAATTTGTTGAATTAGTGCATCATGTGTGGTTAGCGCTGTTTTTTGAAGCTCACTAACTGTGCCTTCAAGTTGCTTAATCGCTTTTTTCTGTAAGCGTTTAGAAGGAAGCTCATTTTCTATCCACAGCATGCGTTTTTTATTATAATGATTGACTGCATCGATTGTAATTGTTTGATAGTTACCAATGTGATTTAACAATGCCGTCTTAAATGGGTCACCGATAATGCTAATCACATCTTTGAGTACAGGGTTAGCACTTGAAATTGCAGTCTTATGCATATCAAATTGTTGCGCAATTAATTGATATGATTGATTGATTTGCTGTAAATATTGTTCAATTTTGATTTTATTTTGACGCATACGGTCTTTGGCTTCTTTGGTTTCTTCAGTGACTTCATCATCCACTGATTTAAGATTGGCTTCGTGCGCATTTGTTAGCAAAACTAGACGCGATTCTAATGGCTCAAGTTCGGTTTTTAAGGCTTGTATCGGTTCAAAATCAGTTTCCGGATTTTCCGCTGCTTTTGCTGAAATAATCGCATTCTTATTGTTTTCTATGGTCTTAATTTCTTGATTGATCTGCTTAACTTCATTGTTTAGTACATCCAATGCTTGAGCTTGCTGCATCTCTTTTTCATGCAACTCAAATGTTTCTTCTTTGTTGATTGCTTGTAGTTCAATTTGGTATTCAGCTTCTTTTAAATCAATCGTATCCTCTTTTAACTTGCTATGTAAGTTAAGTTCTTCATTAATGGTGTCTAACCTTACCTCATGAATTGTCTTGGCTTGGTCTAAGGAAACCTCGAGTTTTGTGGTTGCAGTTTGCCATTGCGCGTGGGATTTATACTCTTCGCGTTGTTTATCGATGGCTTCAAGGTCTAAATGGTGGATGAGGGTTTGTAGATTTCTATCATGTTCTGATTTCAGTTGATTGCACTGAATTTCATATTCTAAATCGGTAATATCTTTTAATATTTCATTTTCTTTAATGGTTTTATCAAATTCCAATTGAGTTTCTTTTAAGTCGATATTTAGCCTTTGTGGTGCTGTTTCTATACGGTGTTGGTGGTTTAAATATTGAGTAAATAAGGTTTCTATTTCAGCTGCATTATTATGAAGATAATCAAATGTTTTTTGATAGTATTGTCGGAATGGCTTAACAATTTTTTTATAGGCGTTTATTAAAACATCAATGTCTTTTAGCGGATTAAATGATTCAAAGAAATTGGTATGTAGTTCAAAGGTGTGTTGCTTGCTCAACGACTCAATAAGTGCGTCTAAACCTTGATTGACTGTGTCGAGATAATTGTCAAGATGGTGACCAATGAACTGACTACTCATTGTGGTCTCGTTCAATAAGTTTAACAATGCTTTATCAATCGTTTTCTTCAGTTGTTTGGTATATCTTGAAAGCACTGAATATTTTAGTTCGAGTAACTCTATTTGGGCTTTTATGATGCTTTTTTCTTGCGCGTCTTCGGTATTTTTTCTCTTTTCATACAGTTTATCTAACGTATGTTTTTTCTCTAAGTCTAGTTTTTCTGTGGTTGTTTCTTCATAATCAGTCACCGCATCTAATGTACTTTGAATTGGCTCATGAATGGTTTTGAAAGGTGTTTGGGTTTGTGTTTTTAAGGCTTGAATTGACAAGGCTAAATCGTCTTTAAGTACTTTTAATTTTTCAACGAAATTTTGAATTTCTAAACGGACTTCTTCATCGGTTTGTTCAATCGATTCTCGGTTGGCAAGAATACGGTTTTGATAATCGTCTTTAAGTGTCATAAACTGCTTTTCTAATTGCTCAACAGAAGACGTATAGGCACGATCTTCCTTTTTTGACAATGCTTTTAAATCAGCTATTTGCGCTGCTAGTTGTGTTTTAAAAGCCTCGAGTTGTTCAGAAATATGCTGAGCATGTTGTTTAATCCAAGTCTGGTCGCTTTCTATGACTTGTTCTGTCTCTTTAATTAAATTGTTATGACTAATCTCGATACTATTTTTAAGTGTCTGAATTTGGTTATCAAGTAATCCATTTTTTGTGTCGTATTGCTTTTTAATTGTTTCTGTTTCAAGTTCAACTTTTTTCGTTTGATTTTGGTGTTGATCATGGGTTTCTTGAATCAATTTTTGATGTTTCTTTTCAAGAGATTTCAGTTGTTTATCAAGGATTTCTTCATGTTTTTTAATCACTTTTTGTGTCAACTTATTATGTTCTTCAGGCAGTTGTTCTAATTTTTTTTCAGTTGATGCGGTGTTTTTCTTCGTTTTATCCAGTGTTTTGAGCAATGCGTTTTCTTCTTTTAGATGTGTTTTTTCAAGTGATTTTAACACTTGTTGGTGCTGCTCTAGTATCGTCGTAGGGAGTTTAGCCATGGGATGAATCCTCCTTATTCAGTGCAATCATAATTGTGCACGAAATTTATGTTATTATTTTATCATACGATGGCATTGAATACAATTAAATCAGTGCAGAATTGCGATTGATTTGCTTGTATAATTATAACATTTGTGTATAATTTTCATGAGAGGTGAGACCATGAATCAACGTCTAGTTTCCGCAGATTTAATTAAAGAAGACATCGATCAAATTAGCTTAAGACCAAAATATTTAAGCGAATACATCGGGCAAACGCACGTAAAAGAGATGATGGCGATATTTATCAAAGCCGCTTTGAGCAGGAATGAAAGTCTTGATCACGTTTTACTGTACGGACCCCCGGGTCTTGGTAAAACAACGCTGGCCAATATCGTCGCCAATGAAATTGGAGTCAATATTAAAGTCACAAGTGGGCCTTCAATTGAACGCTCGGGTGACTTGGCAGTATTGCTTACGAGTTTAGAACCGGGTGATATTTTATTTATTGATGAAATTCATCGCTTGCCCCGTGTTGTTGAAGAGGTATTGTATCCTGCCATGGAAGATTTCGCGATAGATTTGATTGTGGGTAGAGATCAAACATCAAAATCAATTCGTGTTGATTTACCGCCCTTTACATTGATTGGTGCAACGACACGCTTTGGCGATTTGACTGCACCACTGAGAGAACGCTTTGGTGTGGTGCACAAATTAGAATACTATGAACAAGAAGCGCTTGAACAAATTTGTGCACGAACTGCAAAAATATATGCAACCTCAATGAGCCCAGAAAGTATTGTTGAGGTTGCCAGAAGAAGTCGTGGGACACCGCGTATTACTAACCGATTGTTCAGGCGTGTTCGCGACTTTGCTGATGTCCTTAACGACGGAATCATTGATATTGAAATTGCTCAGTTAGCACTGAATAAACTTCAAATAGATGCGATTGGTTTGGATCAAAAAGACCATGATTACTTAAATGGTTTAATTGAACTTTATGGTGGTGGTCCTGTCGGCGTTGAAAGCTTAGCATCGAGCATTTCTGAGGAAGTGACTACGATTGAGGATGTTTATGAACCATTCTTGTTAAAGCTTGGTTTTATTCAAAGAACACCCAGAGGTCGTGTCGCAACCGAAAGAGCCTATAAACATCTTAAAAAAGTCTATCAAGGTGGCCTGTTTTAATGCAAACTAAAGATTTTTCTTATGACTTACCCAAACACTTAATTGCGCAAACACCGTTAGTAAACCGAACCGCTTCAAAGCTCATGGTTGTGGATAAAAGTACCGGAGCGATTAAACACGCTGCGTTCAATCAACTACATCATTATCTAGTGCCAAATGATGTGATTGTTATTAATGACACCCAAGTCATTCCAGCACGTTTGATTGGCATTAAAAAAGAAACCCACGCGACCATTGAGGTATTGTTACTTAAATCACTAGATGATGATGTGTGGGAGTGTCTGGTAAGAAAAGCTAAAAAGATATCGCTTGGCACAAAAATAGTCTTTGGTAACGGCATACTTCAAGCAGAATGTGTTGGGGTAAAAGCAGAAGGCATTCGTGATTTCAAATTCACATACAACGGCATATTTTATGAACTTTTAGACCAGTTGGGTGACATGCCCTTACCACCGTACATTACTGAGAAACTAACAGAAAAAAATCGTTACCAAACCGTCTATTCAAAACATAAAGGTAGTGCCGCTGCGCCCACTGCAGGATTGCATTTTACAAAGGCTTACTTAAACCAATTAAAAGCCATGGGCATTCAAATTGTGCCCATTACACTCCACGTGGGTCTGGGAACATTTAGACCCGTATCGGTAACCGATGTTACCGCACATAAAATGCATGAAGAATACTACTCAATTAGTGATGTTTCAGCAAAAATTATTGACGACGCTAAGCGTAACCAACAGCGGATTATTGCGGTTGGCACTACATCGCTTAGAACACTCGAAACAGTGGCACTAAAACATGGTAAAATTATTGGAGAAACAGGCTATTCTGAATTATTTATCTATCCTGGGTTTTCGTTTAAAGTAGTGGATGCTTTAATTACTAATTTTCATTTACCAGAGTCGACATTATTAATGCTAGTATCCGCGTTCTCTTCCCAAGCAATCATTAAACAAGCTTACACTCAAGCGATTAACAATTCTTACCGATTCTTTTCTTTTGGTGATGCAATGTTCTTAACAAAACTGTAATCGATTGATTTGAAGTGTTATTGGTTGTTATCAACATAATAAAAACCGGGTTTACAACCTTTGTTGTGATAACCCGGTTTTTGATGAAAAAATATTAATGCCAAGATTGATTACACTATTCGATAACAATTTCTACAATGTCGCCATCAGCTGATTCGATGTCGACAATTTTGCCATCCATGCCTTTGTCAATCATTTCTAAAATCATTTCAAAGTCAACATCAACATTCATTTCATTCAACTTATCCATTTTAAGCACACCTTTTTTGTTGCCCGCTTTTAATGCAACACGGGCAAACTCTAATGGAATTCGAACGTTAACACGATCGCCATCTGCACTTAATATTTTGATTTTAAACATTTTGAACGCTGTTTTTTTAACCCCTGAATCACTTGATTTATCATCCATGTTTTTAAGCAGTTCTGCACCTTCTGTCGGCGTAATAATTTTATCTTGAATCATTTCTAAAATTTTTAGTTTTTCTTGGCTCATTGGATTCACCCCTTTAATAATTTAAACGCTTCATCTTTCGTGATTTCACCTTTAGATAGACGCTCTAATATCGCTTCTCGATTGGTTTTTTCTTCATCTTCATCAACAGTATATCCTAAGCTAATGATGACTTCATCTAGCATTTTTTTTACGGTTGGATAAGAAATGTTTAACTCTTTTTCTAACTGCTTAATGCTGCCTTTATTTTTGATGAATAGTTCAATAAAATAAAGATGATCCTTTGATAGGTAATTAAACTTCGATAATTGAAATTGCCCACTAATCTCTGTATGACAGTGGGAGCACTCTAGCTTTGTTACAAATAAATCGTGATTACAAATTGGACATTCACCAATAACGTGTTTTTGCATAAAATAACCTCCTAATAAACTTTAATATTAATGTCAGCATCATCTGTTTGGATATCGATACGAACACCTTTTGAATATTTTAATAGTCCGTAAATCATTTCATAGTTTAAATCTGAACCGTTTGAGTGTTGGTCGAGTGTTTGGTCGATTTTCTTTTTAAGAACGCGCAAAATCAAGCGGCCAAAAACAACTGGAAATGGCAGGATAAATAGCAATCGAAGCAGTAAATTTGGCCAAAAACCTTCATCTTTTGCGTTGATCCTTAATTTAGCGAAATGTGCGCGCTTAAGGCCACGTTGATTAAAAGTTTGTGGATACATTGTTTTATAGACACTTTGAGCATCGACTTCACCGTCATAAAGTGATTGCAATAACTGTTCTTTTTCCATGGCTCACCCCACTAATTAGAAAAAAATCTATGTTGGCAACTATATTTCATCTATAGTATAGAAAAAAAAAGCAAATTTGTCAATCATAATGTTAAATTTAATTAATATATAAGTTAATAATATTAATTTATTGTAGTATATATATTAATTTAGTCAAAACAGTTGTTGTTATAAATTTTGTTTCAGTTTATCATAATGCTTAAACAAAAGATAGAAAAAACGTTAATGATGCGTTATAATATTGTGAATAAGAATATGATTGAGACAAGGTGATTTACTTGAAACCATTACGCGTGGGTATTGATATTGGAAGTACAACAATTAAAGTCGTTGTGATTGATCAGCAATGTCACATTATATATAAAACCTATGAGCGCCATATGAGTTCAATTAATGCAGCAGTTTCGGTATTGTTTAAGCGTTTGAAAGAAACCTTTGGATTACAGACCATGGTTTTTAATTTTACTGGAAGTGCTGGGTTTGGACTCGCTAAAAAAATAGGCGCTAAATTTACACAAGAAGTCATTGCGGCAACACAAGCGATTCGATTTCATCGTGATAATATTGATGTTTGCATCGAACTGGGGGGTGAAGATGCGAAAATCATTTTTTTTGATGGACTAAATATTGAACAACGTATGAATGGTACGTGCGCTGGTGGGACTGGCGCGTTTATCGATCAAATGGCGTCTTTGTTAAACACAGATGCACGTGGCATTAACACGCTGGCTAAGGAACATCAACAAATTTACGATATCGCTTCACGTTGTGGGGTGTTTGCAAAAACTGATATTCAGCCGTTATTAAACCAAGGGGCTCGCATTGAAGATATTGCTGTTTCAGTTTATCAAGCAATTGTTAATCAAACGATTGGGGGCTTAAGTCAAGGCCGTAAAATAACTGGTTCTGTGGCTTTTTTAGGTGGCCCACTCACATTTTCAGATCAACTGCGTGAACGTTTTATTAAAACATTAAAACTCAATGATGTTTTCGTCCCGCAAAATGGCGAAGTTTTTGTCGCATTCGGGGCAGCGCTTGAGGCTAAGGACTTAGTCTTTGATGTCGATACAATGATTGAAAGAATCATACAATATCAATTAGAATATGGTCACGAATCACATAACCGTAAACAACCACTTTTTAGCTCTGAAAAAGCCTATACATTATTTAAAGAAAGACATAGCCAAAATAAGCTAAATGAAGTAAAAATTACCGATTATCATGGCAAAGCATATTTAGGAATTGATGCAGGGAGTACAACCAGTAAAATGGTTTTAATTGGGGAAAACCAAGAACTGTTATACAGTTTTTACGCCCATAATCATGGCAACCCTGTCCAAATCATTAAGCAAGCTTTAGAAGACTTGTATATCAATTTGCATGCGGGAATTACAATACATAGTGCATATTCTACGGGTTATGGCGAAACCTTACTTAAACACGCTTTTGCGCTGGATGGAAGTGAAGTTGAAACCATTTGTCATTATCATGCCGCAAAGCACTTCAAACCTGACGTTGATTTTGTCATTGATATTGGTGGACAAGACATGAAATGTTTTACAATTAAAAACGGTGTGATAACGGCCATAATTTTAAATGAAGCCTGCAGTTCTGGATGTGGTTCTTTTATTGAAACATTCGCAGAATCTTTGGGTTATTCGATTGAAAAATTTAGTCAATTAGCGATTGGTGCAAAAGCGCCTGTCGATTTAGGTAGTCGCTGCACCGTGTTTATGAACTCGAGTGTAAAACAAGCACAATCAGAAGCTGCATTGCCAGAAGATATTAGTGCTGGGCTTGCCATCAGTGTAGTGAAAAACGCGCTTTATAAAGTCATTCGTGCACACGACATTAAGGCTGAATACGGTCACAACATCTTAGTGCAAGGTGGAACCTTTAATAATGACGCTGTTTTAAGAGCATTTGAGCTTGAAACTGAGGTCGAGGTTATGAGACCGCCGATTGCCGGTTTAATGGGTGCTTTTGGGGCTGCGTTGCTGGCACAAAATTCTAAACAAAACACAGTCAAAAGCCAAATGGTCGGTATTCCGGAATTAGAGAACTTTTCTTATCGAACGAAAAGAGCCGTTTGTAAACAATGTCTTAATTATTGTCCGCTAACTGTCAATATATTTTCCGACAACACACGCTATATTTCTGGTAATCGCTGTGAAAGAGGGGCAGGCAATAACCAATCTTTTGAACATTTGCCAAACCTTTATTTATACAAGTACGATAAAATACTGAGCTATCAATCCAATCCAAATCATAAGTATGCGTTAACGGTTGGTTTACCTTTAGTCTTAAACATGTATGAAAACATTCCTTTTTGGCAACCATTTTTTGATGCCATTGACATTCGTGTGGTGTATTCCGATCGTTCAAACAAGGTGCTCTATGAAACTGGTCAAGACAGTATTCCAAGTGACACAATATGTTATCCTGCAAAGTTAGTACACGGTCACATTGAATCACTCGTGTTAAAAAAACCTGATTTCATATTTTTTCCAAATATGCCTTATAACTTTTTAGAAAAAGACCATGGTGATAACCATTATAATTGCCCCATAGTCGCACACTATCCTGAGGTGATTGATGCGAACATGGATCACTTGAATTTATCGTCTTTTTTGAAACCTTATGTCACTTTGAATGATAAGAAGAAATTCATAGATTCAATTCTACACGCACTGTCACCTTACACGCGTGTGACTAAAAAAATGTTAAATTTAGCGTTTGAAATAGGCATGAAATCGTATTTTGATTTTCGTAAAGATGTGCAATTAGAAGGTGAAAAAGCGCTTGAATATGTTATTGAAAATAATTTAAATGCCTTCGTTTTAGCAGGAAGACCTTATCACATAGACCCAGAAATTAACCACGGTATTCCACGTTTGATTCGTAGTCTAAATGTCGTTGTTTTAAGCGAAGATTCGATTAATCATTTAGCCAATCAAGATGCGGTGAACGTACTTAATCAATGGACCTATCACACAAGACTTTACGATTCTGCCAAAGCGATAATACCCTACAAAAATATTAGCTACGTACACTTAGTATCCTTTGGATGTGGTCTTGATGCCATTACAAGTGATGAAATTAAAGACATTTTAGAGTCGAACGGGAAATTATACACACAACTTAAAATTGATGAAATTTCAAATTTGGGGGCTGTAAACATTCGACTAAGAAGTTTAATCGCGACACGCGCTAAGGAGGACCGCTGATGCCAACTCAAAAAGAAGAACGTGTTGTATTTACTCAAGCAATGCGAAAAACACACACCATACTTGTCCCCCAAATGGCACCCTATCATTTTCAGTTTTTCGTTCAAGCGTTAAAAACTGAGGGTTATAAAGCAGAACTGTTGTTGAATGATGATTATGCACTCATTGAACAAGGAATGAAATATTCTCACAATGATATCTGTGTGCCAGCGATGCTGGTTATCGGTCAGTTTATTGATGCCATCAAAACCCGAAAAGACCATGACAAAATAGCCTTAATCATCACTCAAACTGGTGGCGGATGTCGTGCGAGCAACTACATTAATTTACTACGTAAAGCACTAAAAAAAGCCCGTCTTGATGACATTCCCGTCATTAGTTTGAGTGCCGGGAACATCGAAAGTAATCCGGGTTTCAAAATGACCACAAAACTGTTTTTAAAACTTCATGAATCCGTAATGTTCGGCGACTTAATGATGGGATTAACCAACCAAATTAAACCTTATGTTGTTTCTTTAGATGCGCTAAAAAAAGCCCATCAGGAAATCGAAAATCTATTTGAAGTGTATTTTGAGCATCGACCTCATTTATTCGGCAATCGATACCGACGTCATGCAAAAAAGATTATACATTTGTTCAATCAAATCCCGGTCCAATCACTTGGGTCAAAGCCCAAAGTGGGTATTGTAGGTGAAATCTATGTTAAATACTCTCCGCTTGGCAACAACAATTTAGAAGTAACACTAGAAAAAGAAGGGGTTGAAACAATGACCCCACCACTCTATGATTTCTTTTTGTATAGTTTTGACTCCACCGCCCATGATATTAAACGCTACGGTGGCTCAAAAAAACTATGGCTTGTGTATAAAGCACTTGTTTGGTATATTGAAAATAGGAGAGAAAAAGTTCGTAAAATAATCGCAAAATCAGGCTATCAAAGACCAATTTCTTACCGCCAATTAAAAAAAGGTGTCGAGGGGTTTATTGATGTGGGTACACACAGTGGTGAAGGCTGGCTATTAACGGCTGAAATGATAGATTTAATTCATCACGGTGCACCGAACATTGTTTGTACGCAACCATTTGGGTGTTTGCCCAATCACATTGCGGGTAAAGGTATGTTTAAAAAGATTAAAAAACATTTCCCCCAAAGCAACATTGTTGCAATCGATTATGATACAAGCGCATCACAAATTAATCAACTGAATCGAATTAATCTCATGGTCTCAAACGCGTTTAAAAATCATGCAGTAAAAAAGGAAGATTAAATGGCAATCAATTATAAGATTAAACACATTTGTACACAAACAGGTGCCCGACTTGGTGAGTTGGTAACACCCCATGGTACTTTCGAAACACCCATTTTCATGCCAGTAGGCACTCAAGCCACAGTTAAAACGTTGGATGTTCGCGAAATCGAAGCGGTTAGCGAAGGTTTGATTTTAGGCAATACATATCATTTGTTTTTGCAGCCGGGTGAAGATATCGTCGCGGCCCATGGTGGCATAAGAGGGTTTATGCAATGGCCACACGGATTACTAACAGATAGTGGCGGTTATCAAGTGTTTTCTTTAAGTAATAACCGTAAGATTACAGATGAAGGTGTTCATTTTAAACATCATAAAAGTGGAGCGCCACTGTTCATATCCCCAGAAAAAAGTATCGAAATACAAATGAAACTAGGCGCTGATATTATTATGAGTTTTGATGAATGTCCACCGTTTGATGCGGGTTATGAGTATATGAAGTCAAGCGTTGAACGCACATTGAAATGGGCTAAGCGTGGACAATTAGCACACACCAACACCCATCAATCACTGTTTGGTATTGTTCAAGGTGGCCCTTTTATGGATTTAAGAGAACATGCCCTTAAAGCACTAGAGTCTATGGATTTTGAAGGCTATGCGATCGGTGGGTTATCGGTGGGTGAAACCAAAGCTGAAATGTTGGCAGTACTAGAAGCGTTAACGCCCATGATGCCACAACATAAACCCAGATATTTGATGGGTGTTGGCACCCCAGAAGATTTGCTTGCAGGGGTAAAACGTGGGATTGATATGTTTGATTGCGTGAATCCAACACGGCTTGCACGCCACGGCAGTGCGTATACACATACTGGACGCATAGGCATTAAAAATCACCAATACCATGATGACATGACTCCGCTTGATTCTAAGTGTGATTGCCATGTATGCAAAACATACACACGTAGCTATCTAAGACATTTATTTAAAGCAGAAGAATCATTAGGGCAAAGACTAGTCAGTTACCACAACTTGTATTTTTTAAAACAATTGATGATTAACATCCGACAAGCGATTAAAGACAACCGTTTAGATGATTATGAAACTGAGTTTCTATCACAGTATTTTAATCAATAAACTTGCTTTTTGTGTTTTAAAATACGCTTAAATAAGTTATAATAGGCGTAAAGATTTAATGGAGGTCATACTATGTTTGAAGCAAACGATAAATTTAACCAAAAACCTTCGATCAAAGTCATTGGTGTGGGTGGTGGCGGTGGCAATGCAGTCAACCGCATGATAGAAAACGAAGTTCAAGGCGTCGAGTTTGTTGCGATTAACACAGATGCACAAGTTTTACGCTTATCAAAAGCCGGTATCCGTATGCAAATAGGCAAGCTTTTAACGCGTGGTCTAGGTGCAGGTGCAGATCCCGATATAGGACGACGCGCAGCCGTTGAGAGTGAAGACGAATTACGTGAGCTTTTAACCGATACAGACATGGTATTCATCACGGCGGGTATGGGTGGTGGCACCGGGACTGGTGCAGCCCCAGTCATTGCTAAAATTTCCCGTGAAATGGGCTGTTTAACCATCGGGATTGTGACCAAACCATTTAAGTTTGAAGGTCGTCGTCGTGTGGCCACTGCTTTAGAAGGTCTAGACGCTTTAAAACCGTATGTTGACACACTCATTATCGTCCCTAATGACCGATTATTATTTGTTGTAGACCGAGATACTTCAATGTTAGAAGCGTTTAGAGAAGCCGACAATGTTTTAAGACAAGGTGTTCAAGGGATTGCCGAAATTATCACGGTTCCTGGACTTATAAACGTTGATTTCGCGGATGTTAAAACGGTGATGAAAGATAAAGGAACTGCACTCATGGGTATTGGTATATCGAGTGGTGAAAACAGAGCATTAGAAGCGGCTCGAAAAGCCATTCATTCACCGTTACTTGATGCCAATATTGATGGGGCTACCGATGCCATTGTCAATGTTACTAGTGGCACCAATATCGCGCTGTGGGAAGTTACCGAGGCGATTGAAGCAATTCAAGCCGCGAGCGCCACTGAAATTAACGTTATTTATGGCACAACCATTAGTCAAGATTTAGAAGATGAAGTCATTGTGACCGTAATTGCTGCTGGATTTGATGAAAATCGTAAGATTGAAATGGAAGCCATTGGTGAAAAAGACTATGTCTCGCCAGAATCTAACGAAGAACCCCTAATGAAATCAAAAGATAAAAAAACCAAATCACAAACTGGAAAACGCAAAAAAAACAAAGAAAAAACAACAATAGAAGAAGCCAACACTGATGATGATTCAGTAAAAACTGCCATTCCTTCATGGCTCAAATCGCGTTTCAAATAAAAAAAGTATGACATTTCATACTTTTTTCGCTTAACCGACAAATACAAGTAGGAGGGTGTTTAATGAACCATCAATTAATCAACACACTTAAAAATAAACATCCCAATGTCACGATTGTGATGGCTTCTAAGTACTTAGAGATTCACGACTTTCAACAATTTATCGATGCCGGTATTCGCGATTTTGGTGAAAACAGAGACACTGCTTTCATTCAAAAAAAAGAAGCCCTTAGTTCAAGCAATATCACTTGGCATTTTATCGGCACTTTGCAAACCAAGAAAGTTAAAAATATAATCAACGATATTGCTGTGTTGCATACTTTAGATCGACTTAAACTTGCGCTTGAAATCGAAAAGTACCGAGACACAGTATTGCCCTGTTTTATTCAAGTTAATATCTCTTCAGAGCCACAAAAACACGGCATAAACGCAGAAGAAGTTTCTGATTTTTTAAACAGTTTAGCGCCACTAAAAAAAATTAATGTCATTGGGCTGATGGGTATGGCAGAAGATACCCATGATCAAAACATCATTGATGCTCAATTTAAAGTTCTTACTGCTTTAAAGACACAGTTGCAAAGTAAATACCCAAATTTAAACGATTTATCCATGGGCATGAGCCAAGACTATATTATTGCCTTAAAGCATGGTGCAACACATCTGCGATTAGGTAGAATACTATTGGAGGAAAAGCAATGAGTAAAAAAGCAAATGCATATGATCGTACCCAGTTTATTAAAGTAGACCCGACTACTGATGCTTATAAGTTAGCTAACAAGCTGATGAAAGGTGTGCCTTTAATTTTAAACTTTGAAACAAACGATGTCATCGAAAGTAATCGAATAATCATCTTTTTAAGTGGTGTTATTTATGCATTAGATGGCAATGTGGAAATCATCAGAGAAAAAATACTTGCTTTTGGCACAAAAGAAGATTTAAAAGATAAGCATCTACGCAAATTTATTGAGGAACACAAGTCATAATGTTAGTCACTTTACTCGGTGTATTACACACGATTTTAACGATATACTTTTATTTGATGATTGCCTACATTTTACTCAGTTGGTTTCAAGATGTAAGAACCAGTGCTTTTTATTATTATTTACATGTGATTACAAACCCTTATTTAAGAATTTTTCGCGGGATTGTGGTCATTGGCAACTTTGATTTTACGCCAATTATTGGGTTTTTGATTTATAGTTTTGGACTGCAAGCCTTTGGCGCAGTTATCGCATCGCTATAGGTTTCATCAAAGCTATTGATATTTGATGAAATATTCAGTATAATATAAAATAATCATCGAAGCAGCGGACACGCTTATAACAATAATATTTTTAGAGACTAAGTGGTTGGTGAAAACTTAGAATATTGTGTGATAAGTATCACCGTGAAGATGATGTGTTGATATGTAAACACGTCCGTCTCTCTGCGTTAAAGAGGTAAGTGCTAGGAAACTAGAACTAAGGTGGTACCGCGGAGTTTTTTTCGTCCTTAATTTTTAGGACGTTTTTTTATTATTATAAGAGGAGATGATTGTATGAATGATTATAAATCGACATTACATATGCCGAGCACAGAATTTCCAATGCGTGGTAATTTGGGTCAAAATGAACCTTTAAGACAACACTTTTGGGAAACGAATAGGATTTATGAAAAACGATTGAAACTGAATGAAAACAACACACCATTTGTTTTGCCTGATGGACCACCGTATGCGAACGGTGATATTCATATTGGCCATGCCCTGAACAAAACATTAAAAGACATCATTGTACGCGATAAAAGTATGCGCGGATATTATACCCGTTACGTCCCAGGATGGGATACCCATGGTTTGCCAATAGAATCCGCATTAACCAACAAGGGTAAAGTGGATCGCAAAAAAGTATCTTTGGTCGAGTTTAGACGACTTTGTGCAGACTATGCGGCCAAGCAAATTGAACGCCAAAAAGAACAGTTCAAACGCTTAGGTATCTTAGGCGAATGGGAAACCCCCTATGTCACGATGGATAAACAGTATGAAGCAAGCCAATTGGAAGTTTTTGCCGACATGGTTGATCGTCAATTGATCTTTAAAGGCCTAAAACCCGTTTTTTGGTCACCTTCTAGTGAAACCGCATTGGCAGAGGCCGAGATTGAATACCATGACAAGAAATCGCCATCAATTTATGTGACCCTTGATGTGGTTAATCATGGTGATTTTGAAGCGGATGCGTCATTCATTATTTGGACAACTACCCCTTGGACTATCCCAGCTAATCTAGCCGTGGCTGTGCACGAAGCATTGGAGTATTCATTTGTAAAAACAAACCATGGTATATTAATCATGGCGCATGAACTGTTACCTCAGTTAACGCTTGAATTAGCCCTTGAAGACGTCGAAGTAATTCGTAAAGTTAAAGGTTCTGAATTGCTTGGATTAACGTATAAACATCCCTTGTATGATCGAGTGAGTCCGATTGTTTCAGGTCACCATGTAACCACTGAATCAGGGACTGGTATGGTGCATATTGCACCTGGTCATGGTGAAGATGATTTTATTATTGGTCAAGCCAATCAACTTGATGTGCTTTGTCCAGTGGATGGTTCTGGGCATATGACAAATGAAGCAGGACCGTATGAAGGCATGTTTATCGAACAGTGTTCAAAAGCCGTGGTACAAGATTTAGAGGCCAACAATCACTTAATTAAACTGTCTTGGATTCAACACAGTTACCCTCATGATTGGCGCACCAAACAACCCGTTATTTTCCGTGCTACAGATCAATGGTTTGCCTCGATTGAGACATTAAAACCTGAACTCATGACCGCAGTTAATGATATTCAATGGATTCCTGCTTGGGGTAAAACACGTATGGAAAACATGATAAAAGATCGTGTGTCTTGGTGCATAAGCCGCCAACGTGCTTGGGGTGTCCCTATACCTGTCTTCTATCATGAAAACAATGACCCTATTTTGGATGGCGACATTATTCGTCATGTTGCGAAATTGTTTGCAAAACATGGATCTAATGTTTGGTTTGAATGGGAAGCAAACGCCTTGTTACCTGAAGGATTCACAAGTGATAAAAGCCCCAATAATCAATTTCGTAAAGAAACCGACATTTTAGATGTTTGGTTTGATTCAGGCACCTCTCATAAAGGTGGGATGACTGACTTTGGTTTATCTTACCCAGCGGATTTATATTTAGAAGGTTCAGATCAATACCGTGGTTGGTTTAATAGTTCACTTACTACTGGTATTGCTTCCCGTCAAGCAGCGCCTTATAAAAGTTGTTTAACCCACGGCTTTGTTTTGGATGGTGATGGTCGAAAAATGAGTAAATCTCTTGGTAATGTTGTTGATCCGATCAAAACGATGAATCAATTGGGCGCAGATATTTTAAGATTATGGGTTGCCAGTGTTGATTATCAAGCCGACGTGAGAATTAGTCCAAAGATGATGCAACAAGTCTCTGAAGGATACCGTAAAATAAGAAATACTTTGCGTTTTATGCTTGGTGCTTTGGACGGGTTTTTGCCTAGCAAACATACCGTTGACTACCAATCAATGAATGCAGTTGATCAGTTTATGTTACAGTCATTAGATGCACTAATCACTAATGTTAACGATTACTATAATCATTACGCATTTGATGACGTGTCGCGTCGTATAACCAATTATGTGACCCGCGAACTTAGTGCATTTTACTTAGACTATGCCAAAGATATTTTATACATTGAAAAAGAAGATGATAGCCTTAGACGAAGTGCTCAAACAGTGATTTATCAAATCACACTGTCTTTGCTAAAACTTTTAACACCAATCATTCCACACACCACAGAGGAAGCTTATCAAACACTACCTGAAAAAGCGTTTGATAGTGTTTATTTAGAAAATATGCCGAGCCCACAACATGACAAAGATTCAATTTTACTTAATCATTACTCACACTTACTTAAAATTCGTGACCATGTTTTAAAGTCACTCGAACAGGCCCGTAATGATAAAATCATTGGTAAAAGTTTAGAAGCGCAAATCATCTTATATCCAAATAAAAATACCAAAGAACTATTAATGAACACTGCGCGACTTGACAAACTATTTATTGTCAGTGCGTGTCACTTAAAAGATGGGCAAGGTAAAGACCAATACCCTGAACTGTCCATTGATGTGTTAAAAGCCGAAGGTTCTACGTGTGCGCGTTGTTGGACTGTCACTGAGTTAAATGATAATGCGTTGTGTGAACGCTGCGAGACAGTGCTTAAAACAGATTTTTGAGACAGTTTAAACAATTGCATTTATGTCCCAAATAAGATACAATAAATTGATATATTAGCGTGAATAAACTATAGAGTACTGAGGAGGCATTATGGAAATAAACACATTCATCGATCATACCTATTTAAAAGCTGTAGGCACTAAACATGAGATTGATGCCCTGTTAGAAGAGGCATTAACATACCAGTTTAAAAGTGTCTGTATTAATCCGACTTGGGTCGAGTATGCCGCACAAAGTTTAAAGAAATCAGACGTTTTAGTCTGTACTGTTATTGGATTTCCACTTGGCGCATCGACCACCGAAACAAAGGTTTATGAAACCGTTGATGCACTCAAGAAAGGTGCCGACGAAATTGATATGGTTATCAATGTTGGATGGGTCAAAGGCGGTCTTTATGACCAAGTTCAAAAAGAGATTCAAAAAGTAAAAGAAGTGTGCCAAAATAATGTACTTAAAGTGATTTTAGAAACGTGTTATCTCACTGAAGATGAGCTGATCAAAGCCAGTGAAACTGCCATTGCAGCGGGTGCAGATTTCATTAAAACCAGCACTGGATTTGGGTCTGGTGGGGCAACAGTTAAAGATGTTCGTATCATGGCTGATATTGCTAAAGGCAAAGGCGTTAAAGCCAGTGGCGGCGTCCGTACCATTGAAGATTTTCATTTGATGGTTGAGGCCGGTGCGACACGCATCGGTGCTAGCAGTGGTGTTCAGCTTATGCAAGGCAAAAAAAGTGATCAAGACTATTAGGAGGTTTTTAAATGAGTACACCCCATATTGATGCTAAATTAGGAGATATTGCAAAAACAGTTTTAATGCCTGGTGATCCTTTACGTGCTAAAATGATTGCAGATACGTATTTGGAAAATGTTACAATGTTTAACTCAGTTAGAAACATGTTTGGCTATACAGGAACTTATAAAGGTCACCCCGTGAGTGTCATGGGTAGTGGTATGGGCATGCCAAGTATTGGTATTTATTCTTATGAACTGTATTCTTTTTATGGTGTTGAAAACATTATTCGTATCGGTTCAAGTGGTGCTTATACAGATCAATTGAATCTCTATGATGTGGTACTTGCCGAGGCGGCTTGGAGTGAATCTTCATATGCTAAAACGCAATCTGGTACTGATGAACCGCCTTTGACATATCCAAGCAAAACCCTGAATGAAAAACTGATTAAGGCTGCTAAGCAATTAAATATTCCACTGCATGTAGGCATTATTCATTCAAGTGATGTCTTTTACCGTAAACATTTCGAAGCCTACAAAGATATTTTTGAAAAACATCAATGCCTTGCAGTCGAAATGGAGAGTTTTGCTTTGTTTCACAATGCCAAAATCACAGGAAAAAATGCGGCCTGCTTACTCACCATTTCCGATTCATTAGTGACACAAGAAGCAACCACTGCCGAAGAAAGACAAAATGCCTTTACCAAAATGATGGAAATCGCATTATCAATTATTGAATAAAAAAGTGCTCTGGCACTTTTTTACTGGAGGTTTCATGAAATTAAAAACGATTAATGATGGCAACACATTGTATCAACTGATTCAAACCAATCAATTTAAAACGATACACATCCAAGTAAGATTCATCGATAAAATTGATAAAAGCACTGTCACAGCACGTAGTATCATGCTCAATATGCTTAAGGCTAAAAACCAACAATACACGACCCGAAAGGCTTTGTCTAAAGCATTTGGTTCGTTGTATGATATGGGGTTTTATGCCCACGCCTCTAAAATCGGTGTTCAACATCTCAATCAACTATCATTTCATTGTGTTAATCCATCAATGATTTCTGATCCCCATTATTTAGATTCAGTGTTTTCGATGATTGAAACTGTGATTCACCGTCCGTTGTTTGATGCACAAACATTAAAAGAAGAAAAACAGTTTTTAAAAGATTATTTTGCGGCGGAATATACCAACAAAACCCGCTATGCTGCAAAACGATATCAAACCCATCTTTTTCAAGAACACCCTTACAACATTCATGCTTGGGGCATTGAAGAAGCCATTGACGATGTGACGATGGATGATATCATCAATGCTTATCAAACAATGATTAATAATAATGGTGTGATTGTTAGCATCGTGGGTGACTCTATCGATGAGACCATCTTAACTAAGCTAAAAGATAGGCTTCATGTCAATGCAATTTCTTTACCTAAAACGTATTTATATAAACATCAATATCAGCCAATTCAAGCTGTGAAAGAAACAATGCAAGTAACTCAAGATCGATTGTTCATGACTTTAGACACGCAAAGTTTTTATGGTGAAAGTGATTATTACACAGCCATCATATTTAATACATTGCTTGGTGATTCTAGTGATTCTTTACTTTTTAAACGCGTACGCGAATCGCTTTCGCTTGCTTACTATATTGGCTCAAGTTACTCGCCATTTTCCGGAATCATCACAATAACATCAGGCATGCGCGCAAGCAACATTGATCAAGCAAAAGCAGAAATAATCAAACAACTCGACGCGCTTCAAGTTGGTGATTTTGATATTAGTAAACTGGCTTTGGCCAAAACAAATTTAGTGACCAATCTTAAAATCAGTTACGATAATCCCAACTCGCTAGCTTCTAAAGCAGTTCAGCACTCATTACTTAACTCGGTTTTTAATGAACAAGAAGTCATCGAAAGAATAAGCAAAGTTACCGCAGAAGATATAACGGCATTCGCAAAAAAATCTAAATTTATATTTACATATGTGTTAGGAAGTGACACCGATGAAAACCTACGAATATAAAGAGTATCAGGAAACCTATCATGAATTTCTATTGCACAACCGGTTACCGGTGCACATCATTCACAAACCCAACTTTGCCAAAACATACGTAACACTGTCAACACCTTTAGGTGCTAATCATCGGCATTACATTGAACAAGATAATACAGTGCAAACGGTGCCTAGTGGTATTGCTCATTTTTTAGAACACAAGATATTTGAACAAGATGGGTTTGATATTTCAGGTGAGTTTAGCAAAACTGAAGCATCGATTAACGCGTATACCGAGTATACGCGTACAACGTATTTGTTTCATTCGACAAATCACTTAATTGAGAATACCTGTCGCTTAATCAATATGTTTTTCTTTCCCAATTTTACCGACAAAGGCATTGTTAATGAGAAAAACATTATTTTAGAAGAACTGAATATGCATTTAGATGACCCTTATTATATTCAGTACCA
>SKFU01000016.1 GCA_007117835.1 Candidatus Izemoplasma sp.
AAGCCGCCATCGGCATTACCTTCATGTTTTTACCCATTTTAATATCTGAGGTATTTATGTTTACCCCCATCGTTGGGAGTGGTACTTATATTACCTTTATTACCGGCAATGTGATGAACATTAAAATCCCGATTGCGCACAATGCACAATCGATCATGAATACCACCAAAGGGACCGAATCATCGGATGTCATTACCACACTTGCCATCAGTGTCTCGGCGATGGTCACCACGACCACGATGGGAATTGGGGTTTTATTGTTGGTTCCCTTAGAACCGTTTATGAGCTCAGCACCCATTCAAACTGCCTCAGGTTATGTGCTCCCTGCGTTATTTGGCGCACTCGTAGTCGGTTTACTGTCGACCAGTGGAAAAGTGAAGGTCAAAGGTAAAGTCAAAGCGGGGATCTTACCATTTTTTGTGCTATTGCTTGTCAATATTTTTATTATCAATACGTATCAATACTCTGGCATATTACTCCTTGTGATGATTCCTCTAACAATCTTATGTGCCCGATTCTTATACCACCGAAAAATGATTTCAATCGAGATTTTAGATGCATAAAAAACAATAAGCCGCGATTATTCGCGGCTTATTTTAATGACATTAATCGGGCTTTTAGTGCTTGTGCATCATCGACAATATAATTGGGGTTTTCATGCGCTAACAACGGTTTTTTATCCAGACCCCAAGTCACCGCAATGATGCGTACTTTGGCTTTTTTAGAAGCCACAATATCCCGAGTTTCATCGCCAACATAGACCATATCATCTGAGGTAATACCGACTTTCTTGATGAGTCTTTTAATGTTTTTATGTTTGCCAAAAAGACTGGCTTTGCCAATGATTTCATCAAACACATCAAGCGTCACAGCATGTAAAAAACGTTTAATGTTATCGGGATGGTTTGATGAGATAATCGCGCAGCGAATATCTTGTTTTTTAAGGGTTAAAACAAGTGATTTTATCCCCGGATAAAGCAGGGCTTGGTCCATATGCTTTTCAGCACTATCCCAAGACGCTTTCAATAACCCAGGCACTTTATAAAAGGGAATGCCCATGGTTTTAAGACGTGCTTTTAACGGCAGTTGTCTTAAGGCTTCGATTGCTTCGACACTTAAAATGTTCATGTCGTATTTGTTGGCCATATCAACATAGATTTGATACGCCATCGGTTGTGAATCTGCGAGGGTGCCATCAAAATCAAAAAACACCCATTTTAGTGGTTTATGCATCCAATCAGTCCTTTGTGTAACTGAGATAATTATAGCACATATCCTTCGCTTCAGTGACCCAAATAAAATTGTGCTTTGAATTAATCCCGAAAACCGATATAATAAAAGTAATATTATGGAAGTGGTGACATTATGCATGCATTGTCGATTCACGCATTAAACAAGCACTTCGATGACGGTTCATTAACTTCAGAAGCCTTGGTAACCACTTTGTTAAAGCGGATTCAAACGATTGAGCCAAGGCTTAATAGTTTGGCCGATATCAATCATCAAGCACTGTTAGAAGCACGGCGTCTTGATGTTGAAAGAAAAACCCAAGGTAAACGTAGTTTACTGCACGGCATACCGATCGTGGTTAAAGACAATATATTTACAAAAGATGGGTTGCGTACGACCGCAAACTCACGTGTATTTAGGCATTTTTATGCACCCTATGACGCGACGCTAATTACCCATCTTAAAGCCGCAGGGGCAATTATCTTAGCCAAAGCCAACTGCTCAGAGTTTGCTTATTTCATGTCAATGGGTCGTATGCCCTCAGGCTATGGCAGTTTAAACAAACAAGTTAAGCATCCTTATAATCCCGTGATCGATCCACTTGGGTCAAGTACGGGTTCAGCGGTTGCTGTGGCCGCAGAACTTGCGGTCGCTTCGGTTGGTACTGAAACCAACGGCTCATTGATGAGCCCCGCAAAACAAAACAGTGTCGTTAGCTTAAAACCGACACTCGGGCAAATATCAAGACACGGCATCATCCCGATTACCTTAAGACAAGATACCGCTGGTCCTATGGCCAAAACCGTCGAAGATGCTGCCATCTTATTTCAAGTGATGCAAGGTGTGGATGTCAAAGATATGGCCACGACTGACATCAACCACAAACCGTATGATTTAAACACCTTATATCAGCCGCTAAAAGGCCTTAAAATTGGTGTTTTAAGATGGAAAAACCATGCGCTTTCAGATGAAGAACAGACGATTTTAAATGCGGCTGAAACCATACTTAAAGCTCAAGGCGTGCACATTAAAGCAGTTCAGTTAACGTATGATTTGGTTGATAATCGACTGACAATGCATCCTGAGTTTAAACGTGATTTTAATCATTTTCTCAGTCAACTTGGGTCTAATGCACCAGTAACAAGTCTAAGTGCACTAATCAAAGAAAATCAAAAAACACCTGCGTTAAACTTAGTCTATGGACAAACCGATTTAATTAAAGCACAAGGCAAAGACATTCGCTTAAAAGACCCAGCATATTTAGCGGCACTGTTATTGCAAGAAAAACAGTTGTTGCCGTATCTTGCGTTGTTTGACGATGTCGATTTACTCATCACAACCCAAATTACAGGGTACCCAGCCATAGCTGGGTTGCCATCGGTGATTGTGCCAGCCAAACCACTCACTGATTTAACACCGCACAGTGTGTTGTTCATTGGACCACGTTGGTCGGATGATTTGATATTAAACTGTGCATACCATTATGAGTTAGCCACAAAGCACCGCATAGCACCAACGTTTTAAAGGGGATATAACGTTTGAGGGGGCATCATTATGAAACGGGTTATTGTATTACTTGTTGCATTAAGCGCAGGCGTTTTTACTGCGCTATTTCCGTATTCACATGTTTTGCACTATTTAGTGGTAGACTATTATTTCTTTGTCCTAATTTTGACGGGATTATTGGTTCGTAAATGGTTACTGTATATGCTTGGTTATTTAACCGTAATCCATCTCGTGATTGATGCCATCATTGGTGGTGTGATACCCAATGAAGCATTCTCACACAGTGTTGTGATCATTACTGTGGGGTTGTTGTTTTATTATTTGTTGCGCAATCAAGACAAATTGATTGAAACACAACGTAAAATAATAACCCATCTACCGATTGGTTTCGTGCGTCATAAAATTATTAAAAACGATGACGGCAATGTTGTCGATTTTATCTTTGTCGATGCCAATAAAGCGTTTGAAAAAATCATGAAAACAACGATTGAAGCCGCGCGCAATAAAACGATGTCTGAACTGTTTCCTGATTTTGAAGACTATTGGTATGACTTGGTTAAAGACGTTGTAAAAACAGGGAAAAGTGTAAACCATCAAGCCTTTGCCAAATCGTTTAACATTTGGATGAAAGTCCATGTGTATAAATGTGATGACGCGCATTTCAATGTGATTATAGAAGACGTGACCGAACAAATCAAACTCGAAAATGCGCTAAGGCATGAACGCAACCACATTGAAAACTTAGTGGCCTCTTTGGCAGACATCATTTTCCATGTTGATACCGATCGACGTTTTGTTTCAATTTTTGGCCGTCAACTCGATTTGATTGAAATAAGACCAGAAGAAGTCATTGGAAAAACGGTGTTAGAAGTATTCGGTGAAAAAGGTAGAAGGCGGGATGATTATTATTGTCGTGCACTTCGAGGTGAAACTATCACATACCGTTGGAAACACCCGAAAAAGCATCAAGACTTGGTCTTTGAATCAACGGTGTCACCGATGTATGATGAAAATCGTGAAATCATTGGTGTGGCGGGCGTGGCCCGTGACGTCACTGAAAATGAGCGGTTAAGTAAACAGGTTGAACACGTTAAAAATCGCTATGAATCAATCATTGATGTGACTAGGGTTGGGGCTTGGGAATACTACTTAGACCGTGAAGATTATTGGTATTCTGAGGCGTTCTTTAAACGGCTTGGATATTTGCCACGTTACTATGTCGATAATACGCAGATAACCACGAAAGCCTTATGGCTAAATTGGATACATCCAGACGATAAAGACCGTGTTATTAAGCAATTTAATAAGTTTATTGCCTTACCAGATAACGACGTGTATGAAGATATTTTTAGAATTAAAAAATACGATGGCAGTTATGCTTGGATTTTTGCCAGAGCACAAATGCTGTCTGCACAAAAAGAAGTGGTGATTGCGACATTCACAGACATCACCGATTTAAAGCAAACTGAACAAGCCTTAAAATCTGAGGTCAATCAAACCGAAACCACCTTGATGACAATAAAAGAAGCGGTCATTACCACCGATGAACACGGTGTTATTACACGCTTTAATGCAGTTTCAGAAACACTGACAGGTGTGTCTTCAAAAAAAGCGTTAAACCAACCGTTTGATGCAGTCATTACACTCATTAAAGAAGACAGTCACAGACCCATTAAAAACCCTGTTTCTGAGGCTTTATTAAAATCAGAAACGATTGAATACAGTAAAAACACTCTGCTTAGAGACAGCGATAAAAACACCCATATTGTGTCACTTTCTGCGGCACCAATTAAAATCGAAAATGATGTAATTACAGGATGTCTTGTGATTATTAGAAACATTACCGAAGAAAAACAAGCCCAGCGTGAAATTGAGTACCTAAGCATGCATGATACCTTGACAAAGACATATAACCGCCGTTATTTTTCTAAACAAATGCAAGCACTTGATAAAAAATCGGTGTTACCTTTAACCATCGTGATGATTGATGTTAACGGCTTAAAGCTGTTTAACGATGCTTTCGGACATGACGTGGGTGATACGCTCTTAGTCAATGTCGCACAAGGTTTGCAAGTCCATGTTACCGCTAAAGACACACTCGCCCGTATTGGCGGTGATGAATTTGCCTTATTATTGCCAAGAACATCCCACGTGCAAGCCATCAAACGCGTAAAAGCGATGGAAGAAAGTGTGTCATCACAAAAACTAAAAGACATCCCATTGTCAATTGCGATTGGTTTTGCCGTTAAAACCAAAATCAGTGAATCACTCAGTCTATTGTTTAAAGATGCAGAACAAATGATGTACAAAGACAAATTCGAAAAAAACCAAAGTTTACGCAATCATATTGTTCAGACCATTGTTGAACAGCTAAAGCAAAGTTCTGAAACAGAAAAAAAACATATTGAGCTTGTTACGGATTATGCGTTAAAAATCGGTCAAGCAATGCACTTATCCGAAGAACAACTCAAAGTCTTAAAACATGCCGCAGAGCTGCATGATATTGGTAAAATTTCAGTTAACCGTGAAATTATTGAGCAATCACAACCACTCAGTGAAACACAATACGAATCAATGAAACGCCATCCAGAAATAGGCTATCAAATCCTGCGTTCATCTCATCAGTATGCGCATTTAAGTGATTATGTTTTATCCCACCATGAGCGTCTTGATGGGACCGGTTACCCGTATCAAGTCACCGCAGAATCAATCCCGCTTTATTCCCGCATTATTGCAGTCGCTGAGGCGTATGAAACGATGACCACAGAAAAACCGTATCGCAAGCCTTTGTCACAAGCCGATGCGATCACAGAACTAAAAATAAACAGTGGTACCCAGTTTGATCCAGACATTGTCACATTGTTTATCGAAAAAGTACTTAAAAGCTAAAACTTAATCCCCATCCAAGGAGGCACTTATGCCATTTGTTTACATTACCTTAGTACTTGTGTTTGTTTTAATCACGATATTACTAATCAAAACCTTGAGATTTATCCCAGAACCACTGAAAGAATCAACGCTTAAAAACCCTGATTTTGATGAGAAACACGCGATTGAATCGTTAAAAAGTATGCTCCGGTTTAAAACCGTTTCTTACGCGGACACTACCCAAGAAAATGCGCAAGCATTTAAAGATTTTAGGGCGTACTTAAAAACACGTTATCCGACAATTGCTGAACAAGCCTCAATCAAGGAAATCAAACCCAAAGGCATTATCTTTCATATCAAAGGGCAAGCAAGCGCATCACCTGTTGTATTGATGTCACATTATGATGTGGTCCCAGAAAATGGTGTGTGGCAACACGACCCATTTTTAGGCGATCAAATTGGCGATTCAATTTACGGTCGTGGTGCCTTAGATACCAAAAGTACCTTAGCCAGTATAATGGAATCAGTCACGCATCACCTCAACACCAAAAAACCACTTAAAAATGACTTATATCTATGTTTTTCTGGGGATGAAGAAACCCGCGGACCGAGTGCACCAAACATTGTTTCACACTTCAAAAAACAAGGGATTAAACCAGGATTAGTACTGGATGAAGGCGGTGCGATTGTAGCGGGTATTTTCCCAGGGGTTACCCGGCAAGCCGCATTGATTGGCACCGCAGAAAAAGGGTATCTAAATTTAGAACTCACCGCGAAATCCAGTGGTGGTCATGCATCAATGCCACCCAACAAAATGCCCATCACTGAATTATCAAAAGCCGCCTTAAAACTTCATCAAAAAAATCCGTTTAAAATCAAAAAAGTGCCATCGACAATGATGATGTTTGATCGTGTTGTCAGACACTCTGAATCATTTATGATGCGCTTTATCTTCGCAAACTTATGGCTATTTTTCCCAGTGTTAAATCTCTTTGCTAAAGTCAGTCCAGAAATCCAATCCATTTTAAAAACAACACAAGCTTTCACCATGGCCAAAGGTGCCGATGCCATGAATGTTTTACCGACTGAATCATCGTTTGGTATTAACTACCGCATCATTACCGGTGAAACCAGTGAAAGTGTCCATCAAACCATTCAAAATCACTTACGCAAACATCCCGTTGAATCAACGATGCATCAGCACGCTGATCCAACCACGACAAGCCGTGTTGATGGCAGTTATCACGATTTAGAAACAGCCATTCGATCGACATGGGATAATGTCATCATCACGCCATATTTGATGATGGCGGGGACCGATTCCCGTTATTACCATGATATTTGTAATCATGTATACCGCTTCTCAGCCATGACGATGACAAAGGCAGACCGTGGAAAAATCCATAGTGTCGATGAAGACATTACCATTGATAATTACTTAACATGTATTCGTTTTTATATTAACTTGTTAGAACAAATCAATACATAAGATAGATTTATTTAACGATGAATTATAAAGGAAAAATATCCTGTGTTGACACTTAAAAAAATATGGTAAAATAAAGTATCAAATCACTATCTAAAAATGGAGGTTCATATGGTTAAAGCAATCCGTTTTATCATCATTAACGGAATCCTTGTTTTATTCATCTTAGGCTGTTCACTTTCAGACCTTACCCCAAACAATCCACCCGATGATGTCACAAAAGACCCAACTGATGGTTCAAACGAAGAACAACCAGAACCGTTTGACCCCTTAGTACCACCGCTAGGATTTACTTTATTTTCAGAGGCAGAGGATGCGGGAATTTACTACCTGTATTACACAGGAGAAAGCACACTACTAGAAGCGCAAACACTGTTTCATGACTGGCTCATCCTTGGTGGTGCCGCGTTATCAAATGACACACCACCAATCGACATCGCATCGTTTACACTTTACGAATCCACCGCATACAGCGAATATTTAATGCTATATGTGTTTGGCGACGATGGTGTAATTACTGTCAGCATCATGATTCTTGATCGTGATTACGCACCACCGATTGCAGACATACCAGACGACGATTCATTCGGCGAAGATCCTGTGATTTATGATTACACGATTCGTTATTTGAACAGTGTGCGTATTGATTTCTTCACTGCCTTTGAACACAACATTTACTTCAATAAAGAGTATTACCGAGTCTACAACCGGTATTTAACCTCAGATTCACCCGATGATGTGTTTGATTACTTTCATGCACAACTCACAAATCGTGGTTGGTCAGTGACCTTAGAATCTGATGGGGCTGGCTTAAACGCCATTAGCAATAACTACCAACTTTACATCTCTGTGAGTCCATCTTATACATACGATGATTACAACGAAATTGTGATAAATGCTTGGTACCCTGATTTCTGGATGCCTTAACATTAAAGTATACACGCTTAATCCACTGGATTAAGCGTGTATACTATCGACACAATAATGAGGTTAACATGACTAAACGACAACGAAAACCAGCATTTGCATCTTTAACCATTCGGATAATCCAGTACATTGCTGGTTTTTTTGTCTTGACGTTTGGTGTGGTGATGATTTTAAGAAGTGGGCTTGGTGCGGGCGCATGGGATGCGGCGGTGGCGAATTTGGCCGCATTATTAGGCATTACACTCGGCACCGCAAGCGCACTGATTAACTTAACGCATATGACTGTGTTAATTATCTTTCGCAAAAGTCTTAAATACATCGGCGTGTTAATGCCCATCGCAGGCCTTGGCTTAACAATCGATTTTTGGAACATTATTGTTTTTGGGCCAGTCGATTTTACAGGTGTAACATTGTTTGTTAAACTAGTGATGTATGGTGGCGGTTTGATGTTATTGACGTTTGGGCTAGCACTTATTGTGCATGCGAATTTTATTGCCAGCACCGTCGATGAACTGATGTTGCTCGTGATGGACTTGTTAAAAACCAATAAAATATTGTTGATTCGTTTAGCGATTGAAGGCGCCGCGGTTTTGCTGGCAATCATTTTTGGTTTAATCGCAGGCATTGGATTTGGCGCGATTAACATTGGCACCATCATCGTTACCATCACATTACCCCCAATATTGGCTTTTCAGCTTTATTGGGTCGGTAATTTATTGTTTCAAAAAGAAATAAGGAGTGATTTCAATGTATGAAAAGCGTCTGAAACGATTTTTACAAGAAACCAGTGTAAAAAATCAATCCACATCGCCTAAAGCACTTGGCGAAGACCCACCTAAAAAAGTTAGTAGACCGCGTAACCAATTGATTAAACTGCCAAGCATTGACGCCATTAATTTGCCACAAACACCGCTAGATTTAATCATTAAAGCGCGTCATACTGTACGCCTTTATGACCCGGTTCCGATGCCTTTAGAAACACTATCTTACTTACTTTATGCAACCCAAGGAAACCGCGATCAAAAAAAACATATCGTGTTTAAAACCGTACCCTCTGCAGGGGCCACACAACCATTTGAAGTGTGTCTTTTAATCAATCGTGTCGTCGGGATTAAACCAGGACTTTATCAGTATCTTGACCACACCCATCAATTGAATTTTATCAGTGACGACGCCTCACTGATAAACGATATTCAACACGCCTCACTTCATGATGTGATGACTGCTAAAGCGGCGGTATTATACATACTTATTGCCCATCATGAAATCACAGCGTATCGCTACAGTGAACGCGCAATACGGTATGTGTTTATGGATTCAGGTCATGTGATGCAAAACTTATATTTAACCGCAACTCAGTTTGACCTGGGCATGTGTGCGATTGGCCATTATGATGATGAATTAATCAATCAAGCACTGGCGTTAAATGACAAAGCGTTTGTCATTTATATGGCAACCTTAGGTAAACCCCATGCGTAAATACTTACTTGTAATCTCAACCTTAGCAATGATTACAGTCAACGCCTTAGCAAACACCATTCCATTTAACCTTATTACAACGGGTGAAGTCTCAAGCCTTTATCCCAATCTGTTTACCCCAGCATCGGTTACTTTTAGTATTTGGGGTGCAATATATTTTCTTTTAGTATGGGGAACGATTGGCTTAAAAAAAATACCAAATACGCCGTTGATTGTTGTCTATTGCATCAATACAGTTGCCAATGCCGGGTGGTTAATCGCTTGGCATTATCAGTGGTTATTGCTGGGCTTAATGTTCATGATTGTGTTACTAATCACACTGATTGTGCTGGTTAAAAACCCCACCCTAAAGGGTGTTTTTAGCACCGCGATTCACATGTATCTTGCTTGGATTATGGTCGCAACCATCGCCAATGTGACGATTGTTTTAAGTACACTGAATCTAGCAATTTTAAATCAAGAACTGTTTTATTTACACTTGATTTTACCCATTGGCGCAGTGCTTGCACTCATCACCGCATATACCACCAAACACGTGGTTGTGATGCTTGTATTTATTTGGGCTTACAGCGGTATTTTACTTAGACACACCACAGAGTTTATCAGTATTAGTTTGGTTGTTTTGTTGAGTCTATGTCTTTTACTATTTATACTTTATGCATTCAAATTGGCAATAAAAAGGAGTCTTTTATGATCAGTCTACGGTTAATCGACGCATACAACTTTCATCACATCTGCGATTTGACTGTCAATGACACACAAAAACCATTCATTGCACCAAATGTTTATTCCATCGCAGAAGCAAAAATATACCCTGAGGCCACAATTCGAGCAATTTATTTTGATCAAACACCGATTGGATTTTTGATGTTTAGTCGCACCATGAAAGACAACAATAAGCCATGGATTATGCGGTTTATGATTGATCACAAGTATCAAGGTCTAGGTTACGGTAAAACCGCCTTAAAACAAGCATTACAACTGATTCAAGCAACCTATGGGACAAGTTCAGTCTATTTGTCGGCCCATAAAAACAACGCCTCCGCGATTCGGTTTTATGAATCATTCGGGTTTAAAAGCACATTCCAACTTTTAGACCAAGAATTGGTCTTTAAAAAAGAAGCACCCCGTCAATAATTAATCATGGCGGTTGCTTTTTATTTGAAATAACGCAATAAACCACCGGTTATATTGTATAATCAAGGTATCAAGAAACCCACTTGAAAACCAGTGAAAGTCGGTGCAACCATGACGCATGAAAAAAAACAAAGCATTGTTTATCAAATTTATCCCCGCAGTTTTTATGACTCAAACGGGGATGGTATCGGTGATTTACAAGGCATCATTCAAAAAGTGCCTTATTTGCTTGAACTCGGCGTTAACACCGTTTGGCTATCGCCTGTTTATGCCTCGCCGATGGATGACAATGGCTATGACATTTCAGATTACTGTGATATCCACCCAGATTATGGCACCTTAGATGACATGAAACAACTGATTGAACTGTTGCATCAAAACAAGATTCAATTAATCATGGACTTAGTCATCAATCATACCTCCGATGAACATCCGTGGTTTAAAGCATCCTCAAGCAGTACCGCAGACGATAAACGGGCATATTATATATGGCGCAAAGGCCGTAAAAATAATACAAAACCACCCAATAATTGGACCTCTTTTTTCACTGGAAAAGCCTGGACTTACAGTGAAAAAACAGCGTCTTACTACTTGCACTTATTTTCTAAAAAACAGCCTGATCTAAACTGGGAACACAAACCCTTAAGAGACGCGATTAAAACAATGATTCAGTTTTGGATTGATTTGGGTGTTGATGGGTTCCGCTGTGATGTCATTAACTTAATCTCTAAAAAACCTGGGTTACCTAACGGGAAACCCAACATCGCACTCGTGGGTAAAGAACATTATGCGAATGGACCTAAAGTTCATGATTACTTGCATGAACTCAACCAAGCCCTGTTTGCGCCTAACAACATCATCACTGTGGGTGAGTGCATCTTTATCAGTCCCAAAGAAGCATTCAAATATGTTAGCGCAGCCCGTCAAGAACTCGACATGGTGTTTCATTTTCAGCACATGTGGGTAGATACCATTAACAACAAATGGTTTATTCGACGATTCAAAATGCGTAAGCTTAAAAAAATACTCAATGCATGGCAAACCGGCTTAGAACCTGATGGCTGGAATACCTTGTATTTTGAAAATCACGACCAACCCCGCGCTGTCAGTCGCTTTGGTAATGATTCAGCCTACCGTGTAGAAAGCGCAAAAATGTTGGCCACAGTCCTCTATTTTCAAAAAGGGACACCTTACATTTATCAAGGCCAAGAACTGGGCATGACGAATGCTTATTTCGAAGACATCAACGATTATCGTGACATTGAAACCCATAATGTTTACCGCATTGGCCGTGAAAAATTAAAATTTACCCATGCGAGAATGATGAAAAAGATTAAATACATGGGCCGTGATAACGCACGTACACCCATGCAATGGCGTGATCAACTGTATGCTGGGTTTTCAACCGTTGAGCCATGGTTAAAAGTCAATCCGAATTATCCAAACATTAATGTCTCTGAACAAACCACCAATCCAAATTCAGTCCTCAATTATTATAAAGCCCTGATCGACTTAAGAAAGCAATACCCAGTGTTTATTGATGGGACCTATACATTGCTTCATGCAAACCATAAACAGCTTTATGCTTACACAAGAGAAGACCGTACCCACAAAGCACTAATCATTTGTAATTTCTCTAACAAACCACTCAATGTTGATTTTGAACCCGCACTAAAATCACCCCCATGGCGTGTGATTTTAACCAATACAAAAGGCATGAAACATACCTTTGATAAAACGTATGCACCGTATGAAGCATGGGTGCTCGTTTATGACAAATAGTAAAAAAGAAGAAAGCGTGTGATCAGATGAAGAGACTACTTACGATAATAAATATCGCCATTTTAATGCTGATTTTGGGTTGCCAAGCCGATTCGGAAACCGGCCCCATTATTTTAGACTTTTATTACCTCAACGATTTACATGGTGCAATTACAGCCAGTGATTCAAGTATGGGTTTAGAAGGTATCGCCGCCTTACTTGACGATGAAAGAGCAATGGGAAAAAATGTGATTTTCTTAGCCGGTGGGGATATGTTACAAGGCAGTTTAATCTCTAATTATTTTTATGGATTACCCACAATTGAAAGCCTTGATGTCATGGGTCTTGATGCTTTTGTGGTTGGCAATCATGAATTTGATTGGGGACTTGAATACGTCACCCAATACTATGATGGCACCCATGCCTATCAAGCAAAACATCCGTTTTTGGCTGCCAATATTGTCGAAAAAAGAACCCAATCAATACCTGAGGGGATTCAACCGTACCTGATTTTAGAGGTTGCCGGTGTAAAAATCGGTATTGTGGGGACCATTGGTTACGGCCTTGAATCATCGATTTTAACCCCGATGGTTGAAGACTATGAATTTTTTAATCCCATCTTCATGATTGAATATTTCGCCAAACACTTAAGAAATTCTGAAAATGTCGATTTGGTCGTTAGTTTAAACCATGATCGGGGCCTCAGTTTAAACCCGCAATTACTTGCACTTGAGCACGATGCATCGATCGATGCGATATTTAATGGCCATTCACACCGTGTTTATGCCGACATCATTGCCGGTGTCCCAGTCATCCAATCAGGCGGTTACGGCAGTCATTTAGGGCATGTCCAAATAACCTTAGAAAACAACATTGTCACCAGTGTTACAGCACAAAACCTGACCCATTTTCAAGATGCAAGATTGATGCATAGCCACCCACGTGTGGGTGATATCATCGAAACTTACTTTTTAGAAATCGATCATTTATACACCCCGCTATTAAATACTGAGCGATACCAAACCAGAGAAGAGTTAACCCATTTTATGTCACGTTTGATGTTAAAGGCTACAGGGGCTGATTTTGCCTTCCATAATTTGGGTGGGACACGCAGTGCATTACCGGCTTTAGAATCACTGTCTAAAGCCAGAATGACCGATGTTTTCCCCTTTAACAACCGCGTCATTACCACCACCCTAACAACCGAACAAATCAACCAATTAATTCAATTTAATCCCTACTATGCATCCACAGGCATGTTGGCCATGCAAGAAGGGACTTACACAGTTGCCTTACATGATTATATTTTTTATCACCCAGCCAATGGGTTTTTAGAAGATGATTCAACCGTAATTCATCCGTATACGATTGTTGACTTGGTGTATGCTGAACTTGATTTAAGACATCATATGTATGCCACATTCAATGTCTTTGATACAATCTTGATTTATGAAGACCTATTAACAAGTGAGATTCCGGGGGTGTCTGATGAAAAAGACTGATCCGTTATACCAGTACTACTTAGATTTACTCATCACAGAACTAAAAAGTTGTACGGGGTGCACCGAACCGATTTCAATTGCTTTAGCAAGTGCTAAGGTGCGTGACATTTTAGGTCAAACCCCAGATAAAATCGTGTGTGAAGTGAGTCGCGCGGTGATTAAAAACGCAAAAAGTGTGGTTGTGCCAAACACGGGTGGTTTAAAAGGGATTAAAGCGGCAATCGCCGCGGGCATCATTGCCGGTGAATATGACAAAGGACTCGACGTTATTTCAGTCATAAAACACCCCGCCCAAACCGCCATTAAACAGTATTTGATATCGACACCCATCACTGTAAGTACCTTAGATACTGAGTATGTGTTAGACATTCAACTCACGGGTTATTATCAGGATAATTCGGCTAAAGTGCGATTGATTAATCACCACGATAACATTGTTTTAATTGAAAAAAATAACACCGTGTTATTAATAAAAGACTATATCAAAGAAACACGTGATACAGCCTCAGCCGCAACACAATCGACAGTAGAGGGGATTGTGCAATTTGCAGAAATCTGTGATTTGGCGGATGTTAAAACGGTGATTGATAAACAAATTAACAACAATCAAGCAATTGCTCAAGAAGGATTTAACGTTTCTTATGGGGCCAACATCGGTTCGGTACTACTGCATGCTCATGGCAATGACATAGCTAACCGCGCCAAAGCATTTGCGGCAGCGGCCAGTGATGCCCGCATGAGCGGGTCAACACTGCCAGTCACGATTGTTTCAGGTAGTGGCAATCAAGGCATCACAGCATCTTTGCCTGTGATTGAATACGCCAAACACCTAAACAGTGATAATGACCGGTTAATCCGTGCATTGATTATCTCAAACCTTGTGACAATTCATCAAAAACACCATGTTGGCAAACTCTCTGCCTACTGTGGTGCTGTTTTTGCTGGGGCAGGTGCTGGGGCAGGTATCGCCTATTTACATGGCGGTGATTACGATGTGATTGCCCATACCATTGTCAATGCACTGGCCATCATTTCAGGGATGATTTGTGATGGTGCAAAACCGTCTTGTGCGGCAAAAATCGCCGCTGCGGTCGATTCAGGTATCCTAGGCTATCATATGGTGTTACAAGGCCAACAGTTTTATGGCGGTGATGGCATTATTGTCAAAGGCATTGAAAACACGATTATTAACATTGCCCGACTCGCCACTGATGGGATGAAATCAACCGAGGCAGAAATTGTTAAAATGATGACTGTGAGTGATTAAAAAAAGCCCATTATTAATTTGGGCTTTTTTGACGGGCTTTTTGCGCTTCTTGAATCTGGCGTTCAACCGCTACTTTATTGGCAATACGTTTGGGTCTAATAAATTTTTTATACGCCAAATAGACAGGGTATCCAAGCACTGTAAAGACAATGATGAAAGGCACAACCGCAACAACAGTTAATCCTAAAAAGCGGAAAAAGCTCAATAATGCTGAGATTGACACGAAAAACACATGTGTGATTTGCAGTGCAAATGTGCGATCGGTTGTCACATGAATCGTGCTTGGTGTAGAGACACTTTTGTTTTCTTGTAATCCACGTACTTCTAAATAATAAGAAGTATCTGAGGTCAAATTTTCAAGCGTAACAAACTGAAAACTGTTGGCTTGAATCAATACCGTACTTTGATCTATTTGAACACCATCTTTAAACACTTTAACCGTGATGTTTGAGGGGTCATCGTTAAAGTTTGTGATGCGCAGGTTTAGTGCATGGGGTGTGTTTTCAACGATCGAAACACCAGGACGATCTGATGGCGGTAACAACAAAGACAAATCATCGATTTCTGTGAGCGTTAACTGAACTGTTGAATAATCAATCAATGAATCATACTGAGCCAACTGCAAACCAATTTGGTTGAGTTCAGTTTCAATTTGTGTTCGACGGTTTTCAAGTTCTAATAAATCAGACATCGTTTCGGCGGTCCCAATCAACTCGATAATGCGCTCGTGTTGCGCGTTTAATGCATTGAGACGGGCTTCAAACGTCGAGTATTGATTGGTCACATCTTCACTGGTTTTTTGGTAATGCATGACTTCGCCACCTTGACGAATTAAATTGAGTAAATCATCAAGACTGTCTGATTTAACCCGTAACGTCACATAAATCCGGTCTTGGCGTATCTCTTCACCTTCAATGTAGGCTTGATAGTCATGCAGTTGAGAAGTTATCATGGTGTAAATACTGTGCATATCAGTCGCAACAATGCCAATATTGGCACGATAAATTATTTTACGGTCACTGACTAGGGGTTGAAAATCGCGGTCGATTGGATCACCACCCATAGGCGGTGCGCCATCATTATCACGGTCTGGTTCTTGAGGTGGTGTGTCATATCCAGGATCACTGTCATTAAAATCAGCGTCAGAACCACTCGTACACGCCATCAAAAACAAGGGTAAAATCATTAGGGCTAATAACCAAAAACGTTTCATTCATACACCTACTCTCTTGATAACTGAATTATAACTTGTCACCTAAAATAATGAAACCCATTTGAAGTTAGTTACATTTTTTTTCATGCCAAACACTTATTAATGTTTAACCAATCAAGAAAGTCGTGTATAATACTAAAAGATAACATTTAAAGGATGACTAACCATGAGTGTACTTGATGTCAATAAGCTCAAATTTACCTATGGGGAAGAGACGCTTTATCACGAGGCGTCATTTCGCCTTTTTGAAGGTGAACATGCGGTACTGGTTGGCCCCAACGGTAGTGGCAAAACTACACTGCTAAAACTGTTAAATCATCAACTCATACCCGATTCTGGCAGTATTGAGTGGCACCCACATAAACGGATTGGGTACTTAGACCAACACCAAAAAATCGATGAAACACTGCGCGTAAAACAGTATTTATACGCTGTGTTTTACGACTTGTTTGAAAAAGAACAGCATATGCAACAATGGTATGAAGACGCCGCAACCGCAGACCCACTAACCCAATCTAAGCTATTAAACCGTGCCGCAAAAATTAGCGATGAACTGTTAGATAGTGATTTTTATTTAATTAAGTCAGAAGTGAGTAAAATCATCCATGGACTGGGCTTATCGCTTGCGATTTTAGACCAACCGATAAAAGTACTATCGGGTGGTATGCGCTCAAAAGTGATTTTAGCCAAACTGTTGTTAGAAAGTGCCGATGTGTTATTGCTCGATGAACCCACAAACTTTCTTGATATTAAACACATCGACTGGCTGACAAAGTTTTTACAACATTACGACAAAGCATTTATCGTTGTCAGTCACCACGAGGCGTTTTTAAAAGCGATTGCAACCAGTGTGTTGGCGCTTGAAGGCGGACAAATTGCACGATACAAAGGCGACTTCAATTTTTACTTAAAAGAGCGTATCCTAAGACACTCACAACACCAAAAAGCCTATGTTTCCCAACAAAAACTGATTGAGCGTACAGAAGACTTTATCCGTAAAAATATAGTTAGAGATTCAACCACCAAACGCGCTCAAAGTCGTCGCAAAATGTTAGAAAAACTACCGCGTATCGGTAAACCACTTAAAACCCGAACATACCGCTTTAAATTTCCAATCGGCAGGCGTACTGGGAAAGAAGTGCTGGTACTTAATGATTTGGTGATTGGCTATGAACACCCCCTAGTTGAACCACTCAGTTTAACCGTTAGAAGCCAAGAAAAAGTGGTTGTAACGGGTAAAAACGGTATTGGTAAAACCACGCTAATAAAAACGATTCTTAATCAACTAAAGCCACTTGCTGGGGAGTTCACATGGATTGATACCGCCGATATGGGGTATTTCGCCCAAGACTTAAATTGGAAAAAAGAGATGACACCATTTCAATTAGTTCATGAAGCGTACCCTCATTTTGATCGCCGTCAAATTCTTTCTTTACTGGCAACACATGGCATTGATTTTGATCAATCTCACCGCATCATAGATACTTTATCGGGTGGTGAACAAACCAAAACCCGTTTGGCACTCATGCGTCACACCAAAGCCAACGTCTTGATTTTTGATGAACCCACCAATCATCTTGACGCCGCGGCAAAAGACGCCTTAAAAGAAGCCATGATAGATTATCAAGGGACACTTATATTGGTATCGCATGAACCTGATTTTTACCAAGACATATGCGATTATGAAATCACGCTTTATGCCGAGTAGTTGTTTGACTAATTATTGATTTAAACGTATAATAAACATAGATATAAGAAGACGAAAATAATAAGGAGGATATGATGAAAAAAATTACTGTTTTAATGACATTATTACTGGTTGCAACATTGGCTGCGTGTGGTGGGATTACCTACCCAGTAGAGTATGATGACGGCACCGTGGTAACCGTTGAAGAAATTAACAACTCATACATCGTCAGTGTTGAAGTTAATGGATTTGCTGCGGTCCCTATAGAAGCCGATCTTACCATTACTGCTAATGGCAACGTCACAGCATTTGTGGTGACAAGACATATGGAAACTGCATCGTGGGGTAAAGATGTCATTGAGGGCGATTATATCACAGAGTTGCTGGCAAACCAAGACAGTTTAAACAGCGTTGATGCGGTCTCAGGTTCAACCGCAACATCCGATGCCTTAAAAGATGCCATTCGCGTTGCAAAAGCACATATTGACGCGATTCGATAATGCCATAAAGGACAAAATCTAATCGTTAGATTTTGTCCTTTTTTCTTGTTAAAGCACACAAATTACGTTAAAGTAAAAGTATAAGTTACCATAAATTTTTTAGGAAACCAAAATTGATGTCATTGTGAGAGGGTGATTGAATGAAAACATGGTTTGGATTCATCGCAATACTATCGATTTTTATTTTGACTGCGTGTTTTACCCCAACCATGGTTACTGTGCACTTTGACACCAAAGGTGGTGAACCAATCACCCCGATTGTGGTTGAAAAAAATGGGACTATCCAATTGCCAACCCCAGTTAAAACTGGACACACGTTTTCTGGTTGGATGCGAGAAGATGGACTACCGGCACATCATGCAATGAGACACGTTGAATCATCAATGACGCTGACTGCGACCTGGGAAGTTAACACATATAAACTGTATATTCAAGAACAATATGAACCGGTACCAACCATTAGTAATATTCGCTATAAAGCCGTTGTTAATTTACCTCAAATCACCAAAGAAGGCCATATTTTTCTTGGTTATTATAACCTTGAAAACGGTGAGCATCTAACCGAGTTGACAATGCCAAACCACAATGTTTTTGTCGAAACCCGTTTTCAAATTATGACATATACAGTTGAACTGATTGAAATTGAAGCACCGTATGTCCCGCTAAGTCATACCGTACTAAAACCAGAAGAAGTCTTGGTGTTCATTAATGCTGGTTTCGAGCACACCGCTATCATCACCAGTGACAATCAAGTCTTTTTATGGGGCAACAACACATTTGGTCAACTTGGTGATGGCACCGGTGTTAACCGGACATCACCAAGAAACATCACCGCGAGCTTCTTTCTTCAACCTAATGAAACAGTAACGCACGTTCTTAGTAATGGTATGCATACCATGGCACGCTCATCATTTGGCCGTGTGTTTACCTGGGGCGGCAACAATTACGGGGCCGTTGGCGATGGGTCATTTATCTCCCGACCAACCCGCGTTGACATTACAAATCGCTTTGATTTTCAACCGGATGATCGGGTTATTGAAATTGGGGTTGGTCGATTTCATAATGTTGTACTCACCGAACAAGGCGACCTGTTTGCTTGGGGAGATAACAAAGATGGCCAACTCGGAATCGATGATTTCTCACAGATTAATACACCCACAAAGATTACCAAAGCGTTTCCTTTTAACGCAGGTGAAACACCACAACAATTGGTTGTTGGTGATTTATATAACGCCGTCATCACCAATCAAAACCAGCTGTATGTTTGGGGTAACAACACCGTTAACTTAGATTGTGATGCGGCATGTGCCAACGAAATTACTCCACCGACAAACATCACTGCGCTATTTGCATTAAACACAGGTGAAACAATCATCGATGTTGCCTTAGGCACATTTCACGCAGCAATCATCACTTCAGAAGGCCGTGTCTTCACCTGGGGAAATAACGCACTGGGTCAGTTGGGTAACCTTAACCAGGTGAGCCAAACCATACCGATTGATATCACCCCAAACTTTGATTTAGACACCGATGAAACGGTTGTCAAAGTCGTGCTTGGTGGCTTTCACAGTATGGCGATAACATCAAAAGATACCCTTTATGTGTGGGGCGCTAACAACGACGGTCAGTTAGGCATCCCTGTGGTGCCGTTTGTGGCGATACCGACACGCTTAGATTATACGTCGTGGATGTCAACCGATGAAACGATTGGTGATGTTTCTTTAGGAATGATGTATTCAACACTCTTAAGTTCAAAAGGCCGTCTTTACACCTGGGGAAGCAACGATTTGGGTCAGTTAGGCGATGGCAGTAACCAAACACGTCACCAGCCAAGCATGACTGCTTTTCGCTTATCTACGACACTGGCACGTGTTGAACTAGAATATGGCCAGATGTTGTACCCAAACAGCATCTTAGATACCAGTCGTTCTTGGTATTATGAAACCCTGTTTTTTAACCCAGTCGCAGACCCAATAATGATTGAAAGCAACCTGACGATTTATAGCACCAAACCATAATAATTTTCGGTGCTAACTTAAAAATGGTTAGCACCGATAAAAACACACACAAAGTCAGTCCACTGACAATTTAATTATAATAAATCTAATTACTGTATATTGCAATTATTGATGATATTGAGTATAATGTTAACGATAACATTTTAGAGACGATTCTAGTATATGATCATATCATCAAGAGTAATCTCTTTATTTTTACCGTATTGGTTTAGTAACTAAAATAATTAAAAAGGGATAATCTATGATAAGTAAACTCAAACAAAAGAACCCTAATATTGAATTAAAGAGTGTTTATGACACCGATTTTAGAATGTTTGGAAAAGTGATTTCCGCGTCACATTTTAATCAATTGGTTCATGAACTTAATCAATCAGTGGTGCCGAAACAAGGCAATTGTTATGTTGCACATGATGCGCAACTGGCTTCAATGGTTGATTGCCGCTTTATTGAACACCATTATTTTGGCGATATGCGCGTTCAAGTGGGTTATGTGAATGGCCATAACCAAAAACTAAACGCTTTAGAATATCATAAGTCATCAGAAATCAATGTTGCGGTGACTGATTTTGTGGTGTTGTTAGGGCATGTGCAAGACATTGAAAACAATACTTATGAAACAGCGAAGTTAAAAGCATTTTATGTGCCTCAAGGCACCGCCCTGGAAATGTATGCAACGACACTGCATTTCTCACCATTTAAAGTGCATGATGAAGGGTTTAAATGTGCGGTTATTTTACCGTATGGTACGAACACTGAGTTTATTGACCATAAATCATTAGACGTTGAAGAAGCACACCTGTTGTTTAAAACAAACAAATGGTTAATTGCCCACCAAGAACACCAAACATTCATTGATTTGGGTGCGCATGTGGGTTTGCAAGGAAAAAACATTGAAATCAATTATAAATAGAGGTGCATCATGATTCAGTATATTGAGACCGAACACGGCATCGATATCGTTTACAACGAACGCATTATTGTTAGACATACAACCACTCAACCCAGTTTTTATTTGGGGACTGGAAACGAAACGATTGATTCTTTTTGTGGTAACTTTAAAATTGAAGATTATCTCGAGTCTCGTATTCCATTAAAACATTATACCCGTGATCAAAATACTGTTTACTTTCATTATAACGGATTAAGCTTAACTGTTTTTTTCAAAGAAAAACAGGGCCGATTGTTTATGACTTTTAGTACCGAAGCCTCAGTGAACCGATTTTGGCTGCGATTGCATGCAGAAAAAGAAGAATCAGTGTATGGTTGTGGTGAACAAGCGTCTTACTTTAATTTAAGAGGTCGCAACTTTCCGCTGTGGACCTCAGAACCTGGTGTTGGGCGTGACCGCAATACACTGACCACATTTTACGCGAATAAAAACGACGGCGCTGGTGGGGATTATTTTAACACATATTACCCAGAAACCACGTTTGTCTCAACCCGTAAATACTGGTGTCATTTAGAAACGTTCGCTTATGCAGAATTCAATTTTAAACCGCAAAATTATCACGAGTTACACGCCTATGAAATACCGAAAATGATGGTCCTTGAAACAGCACCAACGTTTTTGGAAATACTCACACAAATGACCGAATATACGGGCAGACCACCACAATTACCAGAGTACGTTTTAAACGGCATTATTTTAGGTATTCAAGGCGGTCGTGACACGGTATTAACGCATTATCATAAAGCGCGTAATGCCGGTGTTAGCGTGTCTGGGCTTTGGTGTCAAGATTGGGCTGGGATTAACTATACTTCATTTGGGAAGCGTTTATTTTGGAACTGGACTTGGAATCAAGAGCTTTACCCAAATCTAATTCATGTCATCCCTAACTTAGAAAAAAACGGTGTGCATTTTCTCGCCTATATCTGTCCTTATTTATTAGAAAATCAATCGTTGTTTAATGCCGCAGAGGCGTCGGGATATTTGGTTTTACATCCAGAGGGTGGTCCGTATAAAGTCAACTTTGGTGAGTTTTATTCAGGTATTGTTGATTTAACCAACCCACAAGCTTTTAACTGGTATAAAGATGTGATTAAAACTAATCTCATCGGTCTTGGGATAAAAGGCTGGATGGCTGACTTCGGCGAGTATTTACCTGTCGACGCAGTACTATATAATGGTGTCAGTGCACGATTGATGCATAATGCGTGGCCAGTGCTTTGGGCGCGTTGCAATTATGAGGCGGTTAAAGAAACTGACAACCTCGGTAAAATCTTTTATTTCATGCGCTCAGGTGCGCATGGTTCACAAAAATATGCGACCGCTTTATGGGCGGGCGATCAAAGTGTTAACTGGGAAAAACATGATGGCATTCCATCGGTGGTACCTTCGGCACTCTCAACAGCAATGACGGGGATTTTGTATACCCATAGCGACATCGGTGGATACACCAGTTTACATGGTAATATTCGCACCAAAGAACTGTTTGAGCGTTGGCTTGAAATGAGTGTCTTCACCGCGATTATGCGTACCCATGAAAGCAATCGTCCCAATGAGAACTTTCAGTTTTACAGAGACGATGAAACCCTTGTGTTGATGGCACGTATGACCAAGATTCGGGTGATGCTTAAACCATACATTAAACATTTATTTGATGAAGCAACGCTTTTAGGATACCCAGTGCAACGTCCGCTTTTTATGCATTATGAAAATGATTTAACGGCGTACAAAATTCAATATCAATACTTATTTGGTGGTGATTTACTTGTGGCCCCAGTATTGACTGAAAACGCGGAATCTCAGGCGGTGTATTTACCGAATGATGATTGGATTCACTTATTCACTGGCGATACTTACCATGGTGGTAAAGTCACCGTAAAAGCCCCCATAGGATCACCCCCAGTGTTTTATAAAGAAAGTTCAGAGTTCACACCATTGTTTGAAAAAATAACGACCGAGTTTAAAACAGAGTAGGTGTTTTTATCGCCCACAATCCGGCTTTCAAGCCGTTTCATATAGATATACTTAAGTTTAAGGGGTTTTGATAATGGCAGTCGCAAAACAAGAATCACAAAAGCTACTAACATTTAAAACGAAAATGGTACCTTACTTATTTCTAACACCGAACTTACTGATATTTTCAATCTTTATTATCTTACCTGCAATTATCGGTATTTATTACTCTTTTACAGATTTCGATGGCTTAAGAGATGCCAATTGGATAGGGTTTGAAAACTATCGAAATTTGCTTAAAGACGATCAATTTATCGCCGCATTTTTAAACACAATTCGACTGGTGTTAGCGACAGTACCTATTGTGTTTGCAACATCGCTCGGGATTGCTTTAATCATCGTTAGGCCACTTAAATATAAAGGTTTTTTTAGAGCCTCTTATTATTGGCCGGTTATGATTTCATTAATCGTTGTGGGGTTTATGTGGCAATACATGTTAGGCGATCGTTTCGGGTTATTGAATGCGACCATTGCGTCACTAGGATTTGATCGCATTGATACCTTAAGTAATGCACGTTTTGCCTGGTGGAGTGTTGTTTTAATGTTTACATGGTCACGTGCTGGGTATTACATGATTATGTTTGTTGCGGCATTACTTAGTGTCCCCGTTCAACTGTATGAAGCCGCAGAAATTGATGGTGCAAACAAACTACAGCGTTTTATGTATGTGACTTATCCATCAATTAAACCCGCAAGAATCATGGTGTTTATTCTCACGACAATGGAAATATTTAAAATTTACCCAATCATTGTCGCCTTCACCGGTGGTGGACCGTTTAGAGCCACACGGTTTACCGTACAACACATTTATGAAGTGGCATTCCAAAGTTACCGTGTCGGTTACGCGAGTGCAATGAGTGTTGTAATGTTAATATTCGTCACCATATTCTCAGGTGTTAACTTCTTTATCTCGAGTCGAGGTGAGCGTGATGCGTAAATCGTCGATAACCAATTATATTATCGCAATTCTCTTTGTCATCATCTTTTTGTTCCCAGTGTTTTACGTTGTTTTTTCGGCCTTTAAACCGACCGCAGAAATTGCGACACAATCACCAACTTTCTTTCCTCGAAACTGGACATTCTCGAATTTTACTAACGCGTTTGCCAGAGGTAATTTCGCTTTATATATTGCCAACACAATTTTTGTTGCAGTCACAAGTACGCTGCTCGCTGTATTAATAAATACAATGGCTGGTTACGCTTTAGCGAAGTTTAGATTCAAAGGCGATAAAGTTATTTTAGTAATAATTTTATCGACGATTATGTTGCCACTTGAAGTGATCATGGTACCAATCTTTTCAGTTTTAAGATTTTTTGGTCTTTACAATTCACTATGGGCATTAATCATCCCGCCCGCAGCAACACCCGCAGGGATTTTCTTGATGCGACAATTCTTACTTAAAATACCGGATGAAGTATTGGAATCTGCCCGCATTGATGGTGCGAGTGAATGGCGTATCTTTTATAGTATCGTGATTCCGAATGCGAAACCAGCAATCGCAACGATTGCAATCTTCTCATTTATGTGGCGTTGGAATGATTATGTTTGGCCACTGATTGCCATCAGTAGTCCAAGGCGATATACTTTACAACTGGCCATTGCCAACTTCTCAGGCGAATACAATGTTGACTGGAACTCAACACTAGCGATGTCGGTTGTCTCAATGATCCCAATGCTGATTGTTTTCTTAATATTCCAAAGACAATTTGTTCAAGGCACCATGGAAACAGGTATGAAATAAAGAGTATTAAATTATATGTTAGCCATATAATTGAATATAAAAAAAATAGGAGGAAATTATGAAGAAATTATTAGCTTTAGTAATTGTATTCACTATAACATTGGTTCTTTCTGCATGTGGCGGACCAAAAGAACTTCAAATGCTTTGGTGGAATGACGGCGAAGAAGGCGTTGCAATGCAAGCATTACTTGACCGTTATGAAGAAGAAACAGGTGTGATTATCGAATTGGTCGTTTTACCTTATGGAGACTACGAAAGTCGCTTAAGAACAATGATCAATGGTGGCGAAGCACCAGCACTTGCAAGAGTCACTGAAGGACATCTAAACAACTTTAAAGAGTTCACTTTAAGTTTAGATGGCGTGTATGATCAATCAGGATTCACGAATCATTTCTACAATGATGATGACGAATCTATCTCATTGCCTTTAGACATTACGGCAAACGGATTATTCGTGAACCTTGACATTTTAGACGCAAACAACATTAACTACCCTGAACTGGGTGACCCTGTTTGGACATGGACTGAGTTCATTACTGAAATGAACAAACTTAAAGGCGTAGATGGCGTCACAGCACCAGGTTTATTTGACCATCAAGCCCATCGCTTCATGCCACTAATGTATCAACATGGTACAACATTGTGGAATCAGCCATACACAAGTTCAAAGTTGACAAGCAGTCAAGCTGTCTCAGCGTTAACATTACTTGAAACACTGTATACAGATGGTATCATTGAAGGTTTCTCAACAGTTCAAAGCGCGAATGCAGCACAGTTATTTAGAACAGGTAACTATGGTTTCCATATGTCAGGAAACTGGAATGTTAGTGGATATCAAGACCTCGACTTTAACTGGACAGTTATCCCAATGCCAAAAGAAGCAAACCGCGCGACAATTTTAGGTGGTAAATCAATGACAGCATTCAAAGATTCAGGTATGGAACAAGAAGCACTTGATTTCATTGAATGGTTAGCATCACCTGCACAACATGATGAATTTACTGGCGCAGTACCTTACTTAACACCACGTTTAGGCGCAACGGTTGATTACGGTGTATTCAGTGATGAATATGCAGTATTCTTAGATGAAATTGCAGCCACTGATGAGCAATATGTCCAAGACTGGTTAACTCAAGTTATGATTCCAGGTATGTATCCAATCATTAACAAACTGGTTGAAGATGTGGCAAACCCAGCACGTACTAAAACTATTTTAGAACTACTTCAAGATTTAGAAGTTGAACTCAAAGGCATTATGAACTAAGTTTTATTCTTAAGTACAATCCTCTATTTTTGATGGCGAGTACACAGTAAAATGTGTATGGTGATGGGGTTAAATTAACCCCATCACCTACCATCAATGATAAAAACAAAGGAGTTTTTTATGAAACCTTTATCATGCATATACGTACCGATCGGGGTACCTACTTTTCATATGCCTTCAGCTCAAGCTGAATTCGAAAAATCTGTGGCACTATTAAAACACTATGAACCGAACGTCATTGTGCCTGAAAACATCTTATTATCAATTCCAGATCTTCAAGCATATCTTGAAAACCAACAACCTGATTTAATTATTTTACAAAACATTACGTTCGCCAATTCAGCGTATGCTACTGAGGTGTTTAAACGATTTGATGTGCCAATACTACTGTGGACTTTGTCTGAACCGGTGATTGATGGCAATCGTTTAAGACTCAATTCGTTGACTGGCGCTTTTTCTGCGGGATTTGCTTATCACGCCATGCATTCACGCCCGTTACACTACACCATTGGCTCTACCGATGATGACCAAGTAAAAACAACATTAAATACCGTCATTCAAGCAGCGAAAGTTAAAAAAGCACTTGAATCGGTAAACCTTTTGATGATTGGTCACACCCCACAAGGCTTTGGCTTTGGTCGTGCTTTGGATTTAGAGATGGCAAGTACCTTTGGTGTTAACCTATTAGCCATTGAATCAAGAGAACTGACACAAGTCGCTAAAGCAATGAGTGTAGACGACATTAAAGAAGAAAGTAAATTAGCCCATGATCATCTGGTTAATCTCAATAAAACACCCGATAAAAATCGAATCGACTTTATTAAGCTATTTAAAGCATATAAAGACTATATCGATACCCATAACATTCATGCGATTGCATCGCGTTGTTGGCCAGATTTTTTCACAGATTATGGTACCCCAGTATGCGGTGTGCTTGGCTTACTCAACGACGCAAAAATTGCGGCAGCTTGTGAAGCGGATGCTTACGGCGCACTGTCGATGTTAATTGGCCAAATGTTATCCAATGAAGCCACCTATTTGGGTGACCCAGTATCGATAGATAAAACCGAAAATACAATCACATTTTGGCATTGTGGCACGAGTGCTTGCACACTTGCCCATCCTAAAACAGGTGCCACTGTCGGTGTTCATCCAAACCGCCAAATTGGTCCAACCATGGAATTTGGTCTTAAAGCCCATAGCACAGGCACCATCTTCCGTATCGGTCGAAAACCCGATGGCAGTTTCAGATTTTTTATTCAATCATGTGAAATACTTGATAAACCACAACAATTTTTTGGCACCTCAGTGGTCACACGCATCGCGCAACCCGTTGAAACACTGATTAGTACCTTAGTTAAAGAAGGCTTTGAGCCACACTATGTTGTGGTTTACGACGCAATTGAAAAACAACTGATAGCGTTAGCAGAAATGCTTAACCTAGAAGTTTGTAAATATTAGGAGGAATTATGGATAAACGTCAATTATTAGAGCAACACGCAAAAACCATCCGTTGTCACACATTAGATACCATCGCACATTTAGGTGTTGGTCACATTGGTGGTAGCCTATCTATCGTCGACATACTCACCGTGCTTTACTACGATCAAATGCACGTTGACCCGAAAAATCCAAAAATGCCAAACCGCGATCGCTTTGTGTTATCAAAAGGTCATGGTGGGCCAGCAGTTTATGCGACATTGGCACTTAAAGGATATTTTCCAATGGCACTCTTAGAAACATTGAATCAATCAAACACGAACCTACCAAGTCATACAGACATGAACAAAACCGTTGGTGTTGATATGACCACCGGTTCGCTTGGCCAAGGATTTTCTGCGGCTGTTGGTATGGCGCTTGCTGCACAACTCGATCACGCACCATTTAAAGTGTATGCAATTATCGGTGATGGCGAATCTCAAGAAGGGCAAATTTGGGAAGCAGCGATGTTTGCCGGTAATCGCAAACTTGACCACATCATCGCATTTACAGACTACAACAAAATGCAAATTGATGGTGAAGTTAAAGACATTAATGATGTGAGTCCTTTAGATAAAAAATGGGAAGCATTCAATTGGCACGTTCAAGTGATTGATGGCCATGACGTGATGGCCATCATTGATGCGATTGAAAATGCTAAAGCAACACCAGGCAAACCATCAATGATTATTTGCAACACAATCAAAGGCAAAGGTGCTGATTTCTGTGAGGGCGACCCTGGTTCACACAACATGCCAGTAACCAAAGAAATGGCATCTAAAGCCAAAGAAAGGTTGGTATAACATGGAACTTAAAAACCGACAACTTCGAGACATTTATGTTGATTTACTGTTACAGTACGCTGAAGAATACCCAAATCTTGTGATTGTTGAAGCGGATTTAATGAAAGCCGCTAAAACCACGACATTTTATGAAAAACACCCCGAAAAAGCAATCAATGTGGGTGTTGCAGAAGCCAATATGATTGGTGTGGCCGCAGGGCTTACTAATATGGGAAAACTTGTGTTTACACACACGTTTACACCCTTTGCAACACGCCGTGCATTTGACCAAGTAACATTGTCTGTAGCCTACGCAAAACTGAATGTTAAAATGGTTGGGTCTGACCCAGGCATCATGGCACAACTCAACGGTGGGACACACATGTCATTAGAAGATGTTGCATTGATGAGAAGCTTACCAACAATGACAGTATTTGAGCCTGTTGATGGGGTTCAACTTGCAGGCATGTTTAAACAAATCATCGACCATGATGGGCCTGTATACATTCGCTTATTAAGACAAGAATTTGATCCAATATTTGAAGAAGGCCAAACGTTTGAACTGGGCAAAGCATCACCAATTAAAGAAGGTACTGACGTGACCATTATTGCCTCAGGTATTATGGTTCAAGAAGCGCTAGACGCGCATAAAATGCTTGCTGAGCAAGGCATTTCAGCGGGTGTTATTAATATCCATACCATCAAACCGATTGATGCCCACGCGATTATTGAAGCCGCCAAAAAAACAGGTGCCATCGTGACTGCCGAAAACCATAACATCATTAATGGTCTTGGTAGTGCTGTGGCTGAGGTACTTAGTGAAAACTTCCCAGTGCCTTTAAAACGTGTTGGTATTAAAGATCATTTTGGTGAGGTTGGGAAAAAAGATTTTCTCATGGAAAAATATGGCTTAAAAGCCGTTGATATCGTGGCTGCTGTCAAAGCCGCTATCGCACTCAAACAAGAGGTGAAATAAATGAAAAAAACAATGATGATTGGTTCTGATTTATCAGGATTTGAGCTGAAAGAAGCGGTAAAGCAGTTTTTAATTGAATCAGGGATTGATGTTGAAGACATCGGGACCCTTGATCCAAATAAACCCTACCCATTTTTTGAAGTCGCAGCCCGTGGTGCAAAACTTATTCAAAACAAAACCCATGAACACGGTGTGCTAATTTGCGGTACTGGCATGGGCATGAGTATTGTCGCAAACAAACATGAAGGTGTCTATGCCGCGGCGTGTGAATCAGTGTATGCAGCAACCAAAGCACGTGCCATCAATGATGCCAATGTACTATGCATGGGTGGTTGGGTTATTGGACCTGTGATGGGTGTTGAAATGACCAAAGCATTTGTGTCAACTGGATTTACCCAAGATTTGGAAGATTGGCGCGCTAAAAACATTGAAAAAGCACGCGTTGCAGTATACACCATCGAAAAAGATAGTTTTAATAACGCTTAAAACGACTAAAAGGAGTCATTCACCATGATTGAAATATTATCCTTATTTACGCTTGTACTTGCGGTCATCATTGGGTTTTGGAAAAACATCAACGTTGGCTTAATCGCGATTGTATTTGCCTTTTTATTCGGCCATTACGTGGGAAAAATACCGGTCAATACCATCATTGGTTATTGGCCACTTAGACTGTTTTTTACGACTTTTGGTGTGACGTTACTGTTTTCAATCGCGAAACTGAATGGTACACTCGAAAAATTATCACGGATGATTATTTTTCAAAGTCATGGACGCAAAGCAATGATTCCGATTTTATTTTACTTTCTAGCACTGATTTTAGCATCGATTGGTCCAGGGAATATATCAACGAGTGCGTTGTTATTACCCATCGGACTTGTGATTGCTTACCGCACCAATATCTCGATTTTGATGATGAGTGGTTTAATCATATTGGGATCGATTGCAGGTGGCTTATCACCCATTGCACCCAACGGTATTGTTGCCTTAGAACTTGCTGCAGCAAATGGTGTTGGTGATATGGGTTTTGGTATTTACATTAACAATGTGATTGTCATGACCGTTTTTTCAGCGCTCCTTTATGTTTTCTTAGGTGGCTTGAAAATGAATGGTGTTCGCGTTGAAATTGAAAAACCAGAATCATTTAATAAAATCCAAATCGTGACATTGATTAGTATTGCCTTACTTGTGATTTGGGTGATTGTCGGTGGTGTCAATGTGGGGATTGCCGCATTTGTACTCGCCGCTGTCTTATTTTTATTCCGAGCAGCCGATGAAACTCAAGCGATTTTAGGTGTACCCTGGAGCACACTTTTACTGATTTGTGGTACCGCAGTACTAATTAATGTCATTGACACACTCGGTGGCGTTAGTGTGTTAACCACATTTTTAGCCAACTTAATGACCCCACGTACGGCCATGCCTATTTTAGGGGTTCTTAGTGGTGTTATGTCGATATTCTCATCGGCCGTGGGTGTTGTTATGCCGACACTGATTCCCACTGCAGTAAACCTGTCAAATGAACTGGGTGGCTCATCAAGCCCTGCATTAATTACCGCCACAATTGCGGTTGGCTCACACATTACCACCACTAGCCCGTTTTCAACGATGGGTGCATTAGCACTTGCCACAGCACCAGAAACAGTCGACCGCAAAAAATTATTTAAACAATTGTTTATTTTATCCTTTGTCGCCTCAGGGTTCTTTGCGATTATTAGTTTTCTAGGCCTCTTTGGATTTTTCTTATAAAAAATGAGGAGTGATACCATGCAAGACAATCAAACAATGATTCAATCACTAATTGATAAAGCAAAAAAAGCACAACAACAGATTGAAAACTATACCCAAGAACAAATCGATGAAGTCTGTGTTGCGATTGGTTGGGAAGTCTATAAAGATGACCAAATCAAAGCACTTGCAGAACTGGCTGTCAAAGAAACCAACATGGGTAATGTCAACGATAAAATCACGAAACATAAAAACAAAGTATTGGGTGTTTTAAAAGACATTCAAGGTGCCAAATCAGTCGGACTGATTGAGACTGATGTGGCCAAAAAAATACGCAAATACGCTAAACCTGTGGGCGTTATTGGGGCATTAACACCCGTCACAAACCCAACCGCCACCCCGGCAAGCAATGCGATTACGATTTTAAAAGGTCGTAATGCTGTGATTTTTGCGCCACACCCTAAATCTAAAAATGCATCCAAATTGGCCGTTGACTATATGCGCCAAGGATTAAAAAAAGTTGGGGCACCAGAAGACTTGATTCAAATCATTGAAACACCATCAGTTGAAGCCACCAATCTGCTTATGCAAGCCGTTGATGTTGTTTTAGCAACCGGTGGTGGCGCCATGGTTAAAGCCGCATATTCTTCAGGCACACCAGCGTATGGTGTGGGGCCAGGAAATGCGATTCAAATCATCGCAGACGATGCGGATATTGATGATGCGGCAGCGAAAGTCATACTCAGTAAAAAATTTGATTATGCGACCTCATGTTCAAGTGAAAATAGTTTAATAATTCAGCGTACTGTATATGCCCGTATGATTGAATCTTTAGTTCAAAAAGGTGCGGTGTTACTCAATCAAGAAGACCGTTTAAAACTTGAACACACACTGTGGCCTATGAATGCCAAAGGCTATCGCTCAATCAATCCTAAAATCATTGCTCAATCCGCAACCAGTATTGCTAAGCAAGCTGGGATTGATGTCCCTGAAGACACACAAGTATTAATGGTTGAAGGCGCTTGTGATGTTGAAAATGATTTTTATAGTCAAGAAAAACTGTCACCTGTATTAACGCTTTATCAATACGATACATTTGACCAAGGGTATCAGTTATTAAAACGCATTACCGATCATTACGGCATGGGACATTCATGTGGCATTCATACCCACAATCAAGCGTCTATTGATTATTTAGGTACGCACATGAAATCAAGCCGTATTATGGTAAATCAAGCACAAGCACCAGCCAATGGTGGGGCATTCTTTAACGGCATGCCATCGACTGTTTCATTAGGTTGTGGCACTTGGGGTGGGAATATTACCACCGAAAATATTTACTACAAACATTTCTTGAATATTACTTGGGTATCAGAATTTTTTGAACCCAATCGCCCATCAGATGACGATATTTTTGGGGCACTACATCAAAAATATCCGGAAGGAACATAAGCATGAAATTATATGAGTATCAGGCCAAAGCACTGTTTAAAGAAGCGCAAATAGCCATTCCTAATAGTGTCCGTATTGAAACCACAGACGCTGCTGAAGAGGCGTTACAAAAGGTTGGATATCCGTGTGTTATCAAAGCCCAAGTTTTAACCGGCGGGCGTGGTAAAGCAGGACTCATTCAATTTGTAAAGACCAAGCCAACAGCTTTAGAAGCGGTCAAGACATTGTTTGATCATCCAGTACAAATCCCATCACTGTTAATTGAAGAAGCCATTGATATTGATCAAGAAGTATACCTGTCAATTACTGTGGATGCGGCAGCGGGCAAAGCACTTGTGCTTGCAAGCGCAGAAGGCGGTGTCGATATTGAAGTATTGGCCGCAGAAAGTCCTGAAAAGATTTTACGCTATCCAATTGATATTCTCATCGGCATGATGCCTTATCAAGCCCGTGAAATCGCCTATGATTTAGGATTTAACGCACCGTTAAATAAATCGATTGCACAAACCATACTGCGTTTATATCATGTATTTATTACCTATCATGCGGAACTGGTTGAAATCAATCCATTGTTTATCACAAAAAGTCAGACAGTGATTGCTGGGGATGGTAAAGTCAGTATCGATGATAACAGCACCCACTGGCACCAAGCGTATGAAAATAACGAAACATCATTTGGCTCAGAAGCCGAAAAAAAAGCCCATTTAGAAGGCATACCATTCATTGAGTTTGATGGTGATATTGGGTTAATGTGTGCGGGGGCTGGATTAACAACGACTGTCTATGATTTGATTAATGATGCGGGCGGTAGCATTGCCAATTATTTAGAGTTTGGTGGCCCAAACTATAAAAAAGCATTGCAAGCGATGGAAATTTGCTTGGCAGTACCATCAAAAGTTATTTTAATTGTTACATTTGGCACGATTGCCAGAGCTGATGTGATGGCCCAAGGCATCGTTGATGCGATTGAAAAACTTAAACCCAATCGTCCAATCATCACCTGTATTCGGGGCACCAATGAACAAGAAGCTGTTAACATTTTAGAGTCCGCAGGACTCAAACCATTGTTTGATACAGAAGAAGCTGTTTTGTTGGCTGTATCGATGGCAAAGGGGGAGACCCAATGAGCATTGTTATCGACCAAAAGACCCGAGTCTTAATCCAAGGTATTACTGGTAAAGAAGGGGCATACTGGACTGAGCACATGATTGCACTGGGCACACAAGTTGTGGCAGGTGTGACACCCAATAAAGGTGGGCAAACTGTCTGTGGTGTGCCTGTTTATAATACTGTCAAAGACGCGCTAAAGCATCACAGCATCGATGCGGCAATGTTATTTGTTCCGCCACGACTCACTAAAGATGCTGTCTTTGAAACATTGGCATCAAACATTAAAACGATTGTGACCATTGCTGATGGTATCCCACTGCATGATATGATTGCGATTCGTCATCACGCATTGGCTCAGCAAGCAACTGTCATCGGAGGCAACACTTCAGGCATTATTTCGCCTGAACTTGCGATGATGGGGAGTTTTCCTCACTGGATTGACAGAGTCTATAAAAAAGGCAATATCGGGATTATGACGCGTAGCGGTTCACTCACCAATGAAGTGACGGCGATGGTTGTAAAACAAGGCTATGGCGCCTCAACACTTATCGGTGTGGGTGGCGATCCTGTGCCGGGGACGCGTTTTGCAGAAATGTTGCCGCTTTATGAAGCCGATGAAGAAACCAAAGCTGTGGTGATTATCGGTGAGCTTGGTGGGACCATGGAAGAAGAAGTCGCCGACGCGATTAAACAGAAAATATTCACCAAACCACTTGTGGCATTTTTGGGTGGACGCACCGCACCTAAAGGCCAAAAAATGGGTCATGCCGGTGCCATTATTACCGGTGGTAAAGGCTCTGTACAAGATAAAATAGACGCCTTAGAAGCTGCGGGTGCATTGGTTGCTAAAAAGCCGAGTCAAGTAGGATTGCTCTTAGAACAACTCGGTGTACCCAAGCATTAACAGTTAACCATTCTCTTTCTATTTTCATATTATAGCTGTTTAATTAACACCAAAAGAAGGTCTTCTAGTTTGAGACCTTCTTTTGGTATAAAAAGCAATACATCTTGCAAATTTATTGGTGCTAAACTATAATAATTTTATAATAGTTTAGCTTATAAATTAATTTAGGAGGATTTATGAACACACGTGCAAACAGCCTAAAGGCAAAATTGGGTTATGGTGTCGCAGATATTTACGGTGGTGGCGCTTTTTTAATCATCAGTATCATGTACTTGTATTTCTTAACCGATGTCGTACTTTTGGCGGCTTGGATGGCCGGAAGTATTCCTTTTGTCGGTCGTGTTTGGGACGCTATAACCGATCCGATTATGGGACGTATTGTGGACCGCACAAAATCTAAGTTTGGCGCCAAGCGTTTTTATTTACTTATTGGTAGTTTTGTTGCATCGATTACGTTTACATTGATTTGGATTAATGTGACTGGACCTGATTGGTTTCAGTATGTATTTTACTTAGTCACGTTCGTTTTATTTTCGACTGGATTTACAATCGTTATGGTGCCATACAATGCGTTACTTCCTGACATGGTCACCGATTACCATTTAAGGGGACAATACACGGGTTTTAGAATGATTTTTTCTGCCGTGTCAGCAATTTTAGGTGGGTTAATACCGAACATCATCATTAACAATTTTGGTGGTGGCACAAGTGGTTATCTTTGGATGGGTGTTATTTTCGGATTAATTTTCTTTACGGCAATCATTTTAACGTTTTTTAATACTTGGGAACTCCCCCAAAAAAGCGAAGCAATTGAAGAGAAAAAAGCATTAAAACATAGTTTAACTGTGTTTAAAAACCGTGCTTTTAAAATGTATTTAGGTATTTTCTTATTTGGTCAAGGCTCGGTTGATTTTATTATGGCGTTGGTGCTTTATTTCTTGACCTATGTGCTTTTCCAAGGCGATCAATATATATTGGTGATGGCTGGGGTATTAAGTTCACAGTTAATTGCGATGTTTTTATATCAGTTTTTACTGAAAAAACACTCAAAGAAAGTGCCTGCATGGATTGGCTTTCCAATCCAAATCGTGGCGACGCTTGCGATGTTTTTCTTTGCCTATGAAGGGGCGTCAATTTGGCCGATAGTTGTTTTATCGTTTATGCTTGGTTTCGGTACCGCTGCGGGGACAGTGACATCATTTGCGATTTTAGCCGATATGGCCGACGTGGATGAATTGATTACCTCACAAAGACGTGCAGGTACGTATTCTGGCATGGCGACTTTTTCCCGTAAAATTGCCAACGGTATCGCCTTAGGTCTTGTGGGTCTATTACTATGGGTTGTCGGTTATGATGGGAATCTTGATATTCAAACCGCCAATACGGTGATGGGTATCCGTTTAATGTTTATTGTGTTACCGGTAATCTTTGTACTTTTTGCCCTTTACTTTGTTTACAAATACCCAGTCACCGTTGAAGGTTTTGCGGTGCTACGTAAAGAAATTGATCGCCGTAAAGGTTTGCGTGATGATGTCATTACCGAGGCGGAAAAAACTCTGTGCGAAGTGATGACTGGCTATGCTTATCAAGACTTATGGAAGAAAGACAATGCCGGCGTTTAAATTTGACGTAGATCAGTTCACGGTGTTTGAACTGATCTTAACTGAATCATACATCGACATTGCTAAAGGCAAATCGAAAGACAAAATGTCTCGTGGTTCTTACACCAGCAAAGAAATACTCACGGATCGTCGACGTTTGTTTTACCAAGGCTTTGATAACGGAAAACATTGTTTTAAAGATCAAGAAATCACCGTTTATGCAACCGCAGAAAACGGTGATTTCACCCATTTAAAATTTGAAGCAATTGACGGGTATAACCGTCTGTGGTTTTACTTAAATGCGTTACCTGAAGAAAAAATATATGGGTGTGGTGAACAGTTCACCCACTTTAATCTAAAAACTCAAACAGTTCCTATTTGGGTTAGTGAACACCATTCAGTCAAAAAACTGATTAAAAAATATGTTGCAGCAAAATTAAAGTTATCGGATGATGATTATTTAGGCCGTTATCAAGAACATGCAAGTTATTATGCGCAACCCACGTTTATGTCAAGTTTTCGGTACGCGGTTCATGTCGATAGCGTCGCTTATGCGACATTTTCATTTCATCCCACACAAACAGTACTGTACTTTCGTGAGTTTCCCAAAACCATTCATTTTTTTAAGGCCCCGAGTTTTATCGAGTTAGCGCAAACGCTAAATCGCCACTTAGGCATACAACCCAAGTTACCTTATTGGATAGCAGAAGGCGTTATCTTAGCGATACAAGGTGGCGTAGAAACAATCCAAAGCACATTGGAGGATGCATTAAAAAACGGCATCAAAGTGACTGCGGTATGGGCTCAAGACTGGTCTGGACAAACACTGACTAAATTTGGGCAACAAGTGTATTGGCATTGGACTGTCGATGAACAAAGATACGCAAACTTAAAACACATGATTGCGGAATGGGAAAAACAAGGCATCTATTTTTTAGGGTACATGAACCCGTTTTTAAAACAAGGCAGCCCACAGTATGCGCTGGCAAAAAAACAAGGGTATTTAGTGAAAAAAAGTAATCACACGCCATATCTCATCAAATCAACGACATTTAATGCCGGGTTAATTGATTTAACCAACACGCAGGCGTACCATTATATTAAAACACTCATTAAGGAAGAAATGCTGGATTTAGGGTTTGCGGGTTGGATGGCTGATTTCGGTGAATACTTACCAACGGATTCAGTCATTGCTGCTAGTGATCCTTTGTTGGTCCATAATCAGTACCCTGAGTTATGGGCGCAGTGCCACAAAGAAGCCATTGATGAGCATCCGAATGATGCGTTTATTTTTACGCGTTCAGCCTACACAAAATCCGTGAAATATACGCACGCCATGTGGGTTGGCGATCAACATGTTGATTTTTCTGATCAGTATGGCCTCGGGTCTGTAATTCCTGCTTACTTAAGTATGGCGGTTTCTGGTGTTGGTATCAATCACAGTGACACTGGTGGATACACGACTATATTCCATATGAAACGCAGTGCTGAATTGCTAATTCGATGGGCGGAAATGAATGTATTTTCTCCACTTTTTAGAACCCACGAGGGAAACTTGCCACAACGCAATGTGCAGTTCAATGCACCTGAGACAATGGCATTGTTTGCGAAACTAACACAGTTATATCAAGGCTTATCACCTTATCATAAGCATGTGCGTCACACCTACTATGATCATGCAATCCCGACCATTCGTCCATTGTTTTATCACTATGATGAACCGTTTGCTTATGACATGCAAAAAGCCTATATGTATGGTGAAGATTTGCTTGTAGCACCGGTATTAAGACCGAACGTTAGAGCACACACTGTCCAGTTACCTAAAGGCGAATGGATTCATTTAATAACGAAAAAAACATATTATGGCGGCATCCATCAAGTCCCTGCGCCATTAGGTACCCCAACAGCATTTTACCGTGCACAATCCGCATTTAAAACGCTGTTTGAAAACCTTTAATAACAGGAGTGAGTTTATGAACCCATTAACCAAAACACAACTTCGATTACTTGGCACAATTATGAGTCGTGGCCCGCTTTCACGCAAACAACTATCAGAGCGATTATCGCTGACTAAAGCAGCGATAACATTTACTACCCATGAGTGTTTAGAACTTGGCATACTGCGTGAGATAGGTACGATTAAAGACACCCGTGTTGGCCGCAAAGAAATCTTATTGGATTTGGTCCCACAAGCAGGGCATGTTTTAGGACTCGATATCAAACCCAATCAAATTCGTGTGACATGTCTAAACTTAAAAACTGAGATTGTGATAAACGATGTGTATGATGATCTCACCCAAGCGATTACTGCGCTGAGACACTATGCGGCTGCGTTTAACAACGTCATCGGTTTGGGGATTAGTTTAAGACGATTTCATAGCCAACAAAAAGAAGCGTTTCAAGACATTATTGATCACGTAGAAACATTGGGCATACCGACGCATTACATGAACAACGTGGCGGCCTTAGCTTTGGCCTATAAAACGACTGAGTTTAATGATAAGAATTTTATGTTAATAAAGTACGGACCTGGGGTTGGTTCAGCGATTATGTTCAACCATAAACTAATCAACACAGAACAAGATAAAGCCTCAGAAATTGGCCATGTGATTTTTGATTGTGATAACCAACAAACCCTTGAATCAACGATTGGATATTCGGCATTATTTGGTGATGTCATTGACGATGACGGTATTGTGGATTATTTTTTAGCCCATCCAAAGACATGTCAGTTTGTGCTTGAACGTTTGGCATTAAGCATTGTGAATGCCCATGCTTTATTATCGCTTGAAAAGATTATTATTGCCGGCCAAATTTTTTCTAATGAAGCAATTTATAATGCGTTTAAAACGCAGTTGTACGCGTTAAATAAAACCCATCATATCACCTTAAAAAGAATTGATGATTACCGCGATACCAATCAGAAAAAAGCGGCTTGGATACCACTATATTACACATTTTTAGAAACACTAAATTAAGGAGTTTAAGCCATGAAGGAAAGTCAAGTCATTAAAAACACCGCACATCCCATTACAAAAGCACGTTTAATTAAAGACCTCAATAAACTTAACCTTAAAAATGAGATTGTTTTAACCCATATATCACTGTCAAGTATTGGGTGGATCAGTGGTGGGGCAATCACACTGATTCAGGCGTTACTTGAATCGGTTTCAAACAAAGGCACGATTGTGATGCCAACACAAAGTGGTGATAACAGCGATCCTGCCGATTGGGAAAACCCACCGGTCCCAATCGCATGGCTTCAAACGTTATACGAGACAATGCCTGCTTATGATGTTTTGTCCACCCCAACAAGAAATATGGGAAAAACCGCAGAACTGTTTAGAACGTATCCCGGTGTTTATCGCTCTAACCACCCGATGGTATCATTTGCGGCCATTGGCGATGACGCCAATGCGGTGATAAAAAACCATGCACTCACACCGATGTTTGGTCATCAAACACCGCTTGATGTACTGTATCAAAAACGGGCTAAAATTGTATTTATTGGCACAGATTATGATACGTGTACCGCTTTGCATTATGCCGAATATTTGGCGAAGACTTGCGAGAAAAAAAAGCACAGTTGTGCGCGGTTAAACAATGGTCAACGTGAGTGGGTATCATTCACCGACTATGATTATACAGCCGACGATTTTCAGGCAATCGGTTTGGCTTATGAGAAAACCAAGGCAGTAGAAACCATCACCATTGGTCAAGCCAAATCTAAATGCATTGATTTTAGAGATTTGATTGATTTTGGTACCGACTGGCTTTTAAAAAACCGTCAAACCCATAAATAAAG
>SKFU01000050.1 GCA_007117835.1 Candidatus Izemoplasma sp.
AAGTTCAGCGTTTAAGGTACCGGGTGCGGCTTCATGTTTAATTGTTTGTCCGTGTTGCAGAAGCGGTCGGTTTTTATAGCGTTTTGACTGTTTAAAACTTCGCCCAAAGCTAAGAAACAAAGTCAAGCCGACGATTGGTTCAAGTGCGAGTAACATCAGCCAAGGTAGTTTGGTATGTGGGTATTCACTGCGTAGTGTAATCCCTAACCAAATAAGCACAAAAAGAGTAATGGCTAAAAAACGTAAGGAAAACCCTAAAAGAGAACTTAGGGCATAGTATTCCCAGATTAATTTGTAAATAAATTCAACAGCAAAGCGTGAAATAATAGCAAGCCCAATTAAAAACGCGATAATCAAAAGTTTTCTTAAGTTTTTTTCCATCGATTAAGAATTAATTAACTGAATTAATGTTTTTCTTTGCAAGATATAGTCTTTCAAATCGCGCATTTGAGTGGCCATAAGCACATGCATTGGATCACTTTCGATTTCGATGACTAAATCTAACATGCGCTTTTTATGACTGTCGATGGTTTCTTTTTTTAGTCTATCTTTTCGATCACGTTCTTGGATTAAAGCTTCTTCTAAGCGCTCTGTTTCTTTTTCTAAGTAGCGTTCTGACGCTTCTTTTTTACTGAAACAGTCGTGTTTTATGGTATCTATCTCACGCGACAGTTCTTTCATTTTGTTATCATGTTGGCGGGTTAACTTGCTAATATACAGTTCGGTACGACGTATTTCTTCGTGAAAGTTTTCTTCGATTTTTCTTAACTGATCAATCGATGTTTGCTTAATTTTTTCTAATTGACGATAGTTTTCATCTTTGATACTTTGTATTTTTTGGTTGTATTGTTGGGTGATGGTGTGAAAACCACGTTCTAATTTCGCATTTTGCTCTGCAAGTTTCTTTTCGCTTTCTTTTTGCAGTTTAAATAGTGTGTTATGACGCGATTGATGAAACTGTTGGGTCGCATCTAGCGTGTCTTCTTGACGCTGATATTGGAATGTTTGAAACAAATCCGCACTATGTTGAAGATTATTTTGTGTGGTTTCAAACATTTTAATGACTTGCTTTTCTTGTGCGATTGCGGTATCGATTAGCAGTTGGTACTGGTCGGTTATGTGATGGAGTAGCGTTTCTGTTTCTTCGAGTGACTGTACGCGGGTGTGTTGTAGGTGTTGTAATAGTTGTTGGTATGGTTTTACGGTATTTTTACTTTGCTGTTCTAATTGGTTTAGTTGTTCTTGATGTACTTCTTTTAGTAATTCTAACTGTTTGGCGTGTAATCGCATTTCGTTGCGATCTTTTGGTTGTGTTTTTATCGCTGTTTGCATCGTTTGAGTTGCTTCGGATTGTTTTGTTTTTAATGCCTTAAGCATGTCGTTTTGTTGGTCTTGTATCGTCGCGATGATGGCCTCATAAGGTTGGCTTTCAAGATGGTAAACATCATCGATATGTTGACACATCGCTTGATGGTCTTTTCGTGCTTGAGCAATCAATGTTTGGTAATACTCAATATTAATTTTTGTGCGATTTTTTATTTCGATTTCGATGGTCGGGCGATGGGTTGCTAAATGCACCGTTTTTAAGGCGGTGTAGTTTTGTGATTGTTTGAAATAGTGTTTGACAAGAATGTTCTCAAGATCAACCAATTGATTGACTGATAAGCGATCATGGTTGAGTTCAAGCATCTCGTGATCGAAGGCCAATATTGCTTTTAATCGTGCGGTTTCGTAATCGACTTTTTGAATCGCATTGCGGTATGTTTCATGGACAAGTGCTTTGGCTTTATCACGATTTGCTTTGGCAACTTCTGCGGCTTTTGTGAGTGCGTTTTTTTCCTTGTCAAGATGATTTTTCGCATGCAAAGCCTCTATGTCTTGCTTCGGCAGCATAATCGCTTGTTGATACTCAGTTTTGAGTAATTGTTCTTCTTTATGTTGTCTAAAGTTTGCGGCTTGAATGGTGTCATCGAGTCGTGTAGACTCTTTATTTTGTTCAAACATTAAATGCGCTAAATTAAACGTATGATTCAGTTCATCTGTTTCGAGCATTTCTTCTGTTTTTGCGACTTGAATATGATTTAAATAGGTTGTTATTATATCGAGTCCTTCTTGTTTGAGTGCTAAACTGCGATTGTCATACTCGAGCATAACTTCTTGTTTGCTTTTTAAAATCGGTTCAAGTTTGGCTTCAAAGCGCGCGTTGTTTTGACGCACATCTTCTTCATAAGTTTTGTGATGCTGGCGAATTTCTTTGAGATGAAGATTGGCTTTGTTTGCATCGTTAATTTTCTCTGCTTCTTTACGGTATTTTTCTTTTTTATCGACAATTGCTTGATGTGCTTGGGTAATTTTATCAAGGGTTGTTTGTTGTTCTTGCTCAATTGCTTGAATTTGCTTATCAATCGGATCGATTGCTTTTTTAAAGGCTTTTTCGAGTGCCGTTAATGCTTCTTCTAGTTGATGTTCATAAGCACTTAACTTGGATTCATTTTCGATGATTTGTTCTTGAACTTTGCTTTTAATCATTTCATGGTTTTTGCTGTATTCTAAATTGTCATCATGAAACTTCTTGCGTAATGATTCAAGCTTTTGTTCTGTCTCAACCGTTAATTGTTTTGTATTTTTTTCGTAGGTTTTGTTTGCTTGAACCACGGTTTTATCTAATGTCTCGTTTTCTTGTACTCGGGATTGGGCAATTTCTTTTAATTTGAACGCATAGTCCGAATCAAGTTTTTGTTCTTGTAAATGTTTTAATGTGCGCTTTTTCTCATATGCTTCTTCAATTTCTTTAATCTGAGCATTTAAGCTCTCTAGACTGTGTTCTTTTTGTGCTTGATATGCGTTGACTTTGTGTTCAAAATTCAAGTCAAGTGTTTCATGATCTTTTTTTAACGTATTAAGCGCGATTGCTTGATTGGCATAATGTACTTTTATATTATCATTTGAGTGTGCATGTATTTTTTTTAAGTTACGCTCAAAAAGGGCCAATTTTTGAGTAAATTGGGCTTCAGACTCGGCGTGTGTTTTAAGTACATCATAATACGCCTTAATGGTTTTGTTTTTTAGTTTTTCATCATAACTCATTGTAGACCCTCCTTCGGCTTTATTGTACCATTAAATCAGTTTTTTTATTAGTGATTTAAGTAATTTTCGCAAAAACTCTTACTGGACTTGCACTGGTCGCAATCTTTAGTGGAATTGCATACAGTGTAAATGGGGTGTTTTCTGGAAGTTTAACTGCGTTTTTCAAGTTTTCTATGATTGGGATATTATGAGCTAACAACGCTGTGTGTGCCTGGTATGGTGCGACATCTGGTGAGGGTGTGTCTAAAGCGATGAGACCAATGCCTTTGTTCACTAAGAAGTTAATCAGTGCTTGACTGAGTAGGGGATGTTTATGTGCAGTACTTACTTCAAAATAATAACGATCAAAGCCTGTCGCAATGACAACAGCCATACCTTTTTTTAGAGTCTCCATTCCTGGTAATATGGGCACTGTATCAGTGCCCTCATAGGTGAATTTTAATGCCTCAAATATGCATTTATCCAAAGGCATATCACGCAAGGTCTTGGGGCAATCTAAAAAGTGTCCTGGTAAATCAATATGGGTGCCAGTGTGCATATTCATTGTCAGTATATGATCTTCATACCCGTGTAAACTCCGGTCTTTGATACGTTGCAATCGCACACCGAAATCACCATCTGTTTTGGGCATTTGGTGTTTGATTGTATGGGTTAAATCAATCCACATAATGTTATCCTACGCTTCCGTATCGATTTTAAAACCAATGATTTTGTCAATGAACCGCATGGCACCACCAACACGAATGTCCGGTGTAACGGATGCATATAACAATGATGGTTTTTGCATGCTATGGCCTTGTTCAATAATAAACGCAGTATCCGTGGTAAAAACATAGCGATTGAGATAGGCCGCAAACGCACCTGCGGCAGTGCCTGTGGCACTTTCTTCATAGATGCCAAAAAGTGGTAAGAAATTACGGCTTTGTGCATGGTGATTGGGATCGATAGTTTCTAAGGTATAACAATAAACGCCTTCAATATTTAACCGCTGACAAAGTGTGATTATATCGGCTTCACTAAAAGCCAAACGATGTAAGTCCTCACGTGTTTTGAAGCCGATGAATAGTTCTTTTACACCGGTAGAGACACTTTGTAATGGGGTTGATAATAACTGTGACATATCAATTCCAAGCGCTTGAGTGACTACCTTTGGTTCGATGATTTCACCAAATTCAGCATTGGGTAAAGTCAGTGTAACAATGTGTTCATCAACACAAAGATCCAAGATGCCTGCATCAGTTTCAATGGTAATCTTTGAAGGTGAGATATGACCGAGATTTCGCATCAAATTGAATGCTGCAATGGTCGCATGGCCACAAAGTGGCACTTCAACTGTCGGGGTGAAATAGCGCAGTTTATAATCAGCCACTGTCGACGGGAATAAAAAAGCGGTTTCTGAATACCCCACACGTTGTGCAACTTGAAGCATTTGCTCTGTGGTTAAAGCCTCTGTATCAAACACAACACCTGCCTCATTGCCACCTTTATTTTGATATGAAAATGCACTGGTTCTAAACACGGTGATAGCCATGTTATCCCACCTTTTTGATGTTTTTTTTTAGTATACATTGTTTTTAACAAAAAATAAACTAAATGCGTGATATAATAATTCTAGTTATAAAGGAGCGTTCACATGAAACCCTATCTACTTTATAGACCTGTTTATGGCATCTACTTGGTAATCATTTCCGTTTTTTTAACATGGCTTGGGTTTCAGTTTGCCTATCAACATGTTGGACTAACCATGCTGAACTTGTTTTTGGGGTTTGCGTTATCGGTGGGAATTGCTTATGGTTTTAAGGTCTTACCTTTTGTTTTTATTCCCCACATTATTATCGGGTTTTTATTGCGATTTTATGCCTATGATGTTGCTTTAGATAATGCTTTATTGATGACGCTTGGCATCAGTATAATTACTTTAATTCAGTTGTATGTCGCGCGTTACTTAATCGAAAAAATACGCGTAACTGATTATTTAATACCACCCAAAATATATGCTTTGTATCTACTTGTAGTTATGGGTGTAATAATCAGTCTTATAGGCACAACTTTATTGGTCATGGTGTATTTAATTGTCCAAGGTACTTTATGCACTGTATCTTTATGTTATGCCATGCATTTCATCGGTTCATTCTTTGGTATTATTTTGATTGTTCCGGTATTTTATTTTGCCAGTGTCTATGATGGAAAACTGATATTTAAACCTAAAAACTTGTTTAAGTATGCCGTATTCACCCTTGGTTTTTTATTAATGATGACAGTATTTGCAACCGTCGAGTCCATCACCCTCAATGAGTATGGTTATTTAATTATTATTTTATACATCATTGGGGCGTTTGTATTAAGTTATCGGGCGTTTCTTTTTTTCATTGCTTTTGGATTTCTTTTTTCTGGATGGTTTTATCTTCAATCTGGATGGGATGGCATTGAATTTTTTGATCGCGTACTAACACACTTAGTGTTTACAATGATTAATGTATATATTGCGGTCATCATTAAAGTTTATTACGCAAAAACGATAAAGCATTTGCAATTACTCAAAGAAACCAACGCACAGCTTGATCAGGTAATTGATTCTGTTTATGAACTGCTTAGTTTAAGCAAAGATGTCCTTGGTAATCAGAATGTTACCCAATCCAATTATGAACAACGTGTATTTGAAATTGCCTTGAGTGTTTTCCGAAACTATAGTGCGGCTTACAGTGTCATTATTACGCCAATACAGACGGTGTGTAATCAACGCGTAAATTACACCGATGATATTCCTTATTTTGAAACGACGCTTACGTTGTTTAAAGCGGTCAAAGATGATGTTTTGCATTTTCCAAATGTAAAAGCAAGTGTTGAAAAATTCAACGAGACGCAGACAATGCTTCATCAAAACCACGCGTTGGCTTCGCGTACAATGATGCGCTTTAACATAACTGCAGATAAAGCGTTGATAGTGGTTTTAGACTATTTTGAGCCACACGCTAAATACTATGAGCAGTTACACCGTCAGTTTGTCCAATTATTAAATCAACTATTCAAAAAGAACTATCTAATTTCAAACGCAACCACATTGAAAAATGATATAATTTTAAGTTTTGTTAAAACCTTAGAGTTGTATGACCCTTATACTAAAGGACACGGCTATGATGTTGCAATCTTTTCAAAACGTATTGCAGAAAAACTTGCCTTAAGTGCTGAACATATTGACCAAATATACTGGGCTGGTGTGTTACATGATATCGGTAAAATCGGGGTCGATTATGAGATTGTTAATAAACCAAGTAAGCTGACAGATGCTGAATATGCCGCAGTTAAAAAACATGTGGATTATGGTGTACGGGTTTTAGAAGATGCGTCGCACCTTAAACAAATTAGCGAGATTGTTGGTGCGCATCATGAATGGTGGAATGGTTTGGGGTACCCAAATCAACGCAAAGAAGATTCGATACCGATTGGTGCACAAATTTTGTCGGTGGCTGATGCGGTTGGTACGATGGCCACAGATAGACCGTATAGAGATCATCTTTCTAAAGCAAAAATACTTCAAGAAATTATACGTTTTAAAGGCACACAGTTTTCGCCGGTCGTTGTTGATATCATGGTTGAGTTGATTGAAGACGGTTTCTTAGAATCGCATTATAAAAGAACCTTTAATTAAATAAAACGATAAACCACAAAACTATTATGGTTTATCGTTTTTTTATGGGCGAAGATAAACACGTTCACCTTCAATGTATGTTTCTTTAACAATGGTGGTTAAATAACTTTTAGGGTGGTAAAGGTTAAACCCCTCAACCACAATAAAATCTGCGAGATAACCTGGCTTAATCTCACCGAGTTCTTGTTCAAGGTACATCCAATAAGCCGGTGTGCGAGTATAAGCCTCAATTGCGTTTAATGGGGGAAACTTTTCGGTTGCATTAAACACACCAAGTTCAGGATTTTTCAATGATTGACGGGTCACGGCTAAATATAAGTTTTCAAATGGATTCACGTCTTCAATCGGTGCATCGGTGCTAATGGAGGTGGTAACACCTTCTCGGCGCATTTGATCAAACAAATATGTTTCATGGTATCTTAGTTCTCCGAGTGATTGTTTAATAATCGCGTGATCACTGTTTATAAAAATTGGTTGGGTCTGGGCGCCGACATTCAGTGCTTTCATACGTTGAATTTGATCGGGTCTTGCAAGTTGTGCATGAATGATTGAATGTCTAAAGACCTTGCGATCGTGTGCATCAAAGACCGTTTCAATGGCATTTAAAATATCATCAATACACGCATCACCGATGGCATGTATCGCAACATCCATGTGATGTATTTTGCACAGTTTGAAGTACTCAATTAATGTTTTTTCATCAAATACACGCATCCCATATTGGTCAGGTTGATCGGCGTAGGGTTCACTTAGATAGGCGGTTTTTGCACCCAATGAACCATCGGCTAACAGTTTAAGTGGTCCTAAGCGATAATTGCCATATCGTTGGTTGGGCGTTTGTTCTTTTAAAAACTGTTTAAAACGTGCAATCGAAGGCATGTTGACTTGTTCTAAAACACGCAGTTTTAACTGAGAGTTTTGAACGAGATTTTTAAAGCCATTAAGCACCGTATTGTAATCGATTGGATAAATTGCAAAATCGTCACTACCGACACTTGTTATCCCATGTGATAACAGATGGTTTTGGACAGTGAGGATGTCTTGTTCAATCGCGTGTTGCGTTTTTTTAGGCAATGTTTTTAAGAGTGTTTCAATTGCATCTTCTTTAAAAATACCTTGATTTAAATCATACCCTTTATCGGGTTGATGGGTAATCTTAAACTGTGCGATTGCTTGATCAATGACCCATTGATTGGTCACAACCATATGACCACACACCCGATAAATTATCACAGGTTTTGTGGTTGATATTTGGTTGAGATCGTTTTTATTTATTGCGCGTTTTTCGGCAAACTGCTGTTCATGAAAACCACGACCCACGAGTGGGTTTTCTTGTCGTAATTTGCCTGCCTTAATGAGCGCCTCGATGCTTTGGTATTCTCTAACATCAAACATCGATTGCATAAAGCCAATGCCCAGCAGATGTAGATGCGAGTCATGAAAGCCTGGTAAAACAGTTTTATGCTGTAAATCAACCACACGATCTAGCGGTTGATTAAGGATGTGTGCCGATGAACCAACATGTGTAAAACGGCCGTTTTTGGTAATGAAAGCATCCACATTCGGATTCAATGTACTGGCATGAATGTATCCAATTCTCATGGTATCACCTCTGAATTAATGATAGCACACATCAACCTTTATTGGTGATGCAATGCAAAAAAAACATAAAAGCTAAAAAGATGTTACGCACAACTTAAATCGTGCGTAACATCTTAGGTTTATGGGTGCTTATTGATTGGCTGCATCAACCATTAATGCGATCATTTCTGTGGTGAACTCACTTGGATCTTCGATTGGGTAACCTTCTAGTAACAATGCTTGATGATAAAGCATGGTTGAGTACGCTTTGAGTTTTTTATCGTCAAGCGTTTTCAATACATTAAACAATGGATGATCAGGATTAATTTCTAATATTTTATCGGCTTTTAGGTCTTGCTGTTGTGGCATTTGCTTTAAGATTTTTTCCATTTCTAAACTAAGTCCTTCACCGCTAACTAAACAGACTGGTGATTCTTTTAAACGACCTGATAATTTAACGTCAGAGACTTTATCTTTTAATGCTTTTTTCATTTTTTTGAGCAGTTTTTCAAATTGTTTTTCTTGGTCTTTTAAAATGTCTTTTTGAGTTTCATCTAAAAGATCTGATTCGCTTTGTTGAATAGATTTAAACGGGACATCTTGGTATGTGTGTAGCATTTGTACCATAAATTCATCAATATCATCGGTGAACAGTAGTACTTCGTAATCTTTTTCTTTCATTAAATCCATTTGTGGTAAATGCATAATGCTTTGTTTGGTTTTACCTGTCGCATAGTAAATATTTTTTTGTGATTCAGGTTTATTTTCTAAGTATTCACTTAAGGTGATGTATTGATCGTTTTTACTGGTTTTAAACATCAGTAAATCTTGGAGTTTTTCTTTGTGAATGCCATAGTGATCATACACGCCATACTTCAATGTGGTTTTGTATGCGTCATAAAATTCAAGGTATTGATCACGGTTGTTTTTTAACATTTTTTCGAGTTCTGATTTGATTTTTTTCTCAATTGTTGATGCGATTTTTTTCAGTTGACGGTTGTGCTGTAACATTTCACGTGAGATATTCAAACTTAAGTCTGCAGAATCAACCAAGCCACGTACAAAGCGGAAATATTCAGGAATCAAGTCTTTGTTTTTGTCTTCGATAAAAACGCCTTTTGAGTACAGTTGTAATCCTTTTTCATACTTTTCTGAATAAAAATCAAAGGGTGGTTTTTTCGGAATAAAAAGCAGTGCTGTATAGGTTAAAAGTCCTTCAACACTCGTGTGAATAACTTCTAGTGGGTCTTCAAAATCATTGTATTGGTGCTTATAAAAGTCGCTTAGCTCAGCGTCAGTAATGTCACTTTTTTGTTTTTTCCATAATGGCACCATCGAGTTCAATGTTTCAAGTTTAACTTGTGCTTCTTCACCGTCTTTTTCTGCTTGTGTTGTCACCAACATTTGAATTGGATAACGTACATAATCACTGTATTTTTTCACGAGATGACGAAGATTATATTCGGTGAGGTAATTTGAATACTCCTCTTCTTTTTCTTTGTCATCTTCACGTAAATAAAGAACAATCGTTGTCCCGATCTCAGATTTTTCATACGGTGTAATGGTGTAGGTGCTTTCACCTTTTGAGGTCCATTTATAGCCTTGGTCACTAAACGGTGATTTGGTTAAAACCTCAACTTTTTCAGCGACCATGAAAGCACTGTAGAAACCAACACCAAATTGACCAATAAGTTCAACATCTTGTTTTTTTTCTAACTGTTCAATAAAGTGTTTAGACCCACTCTCGGCAATCACACCCAAGTTATTTTTTAGTTCGTCCTCGGTTAAGCCGATGCCGTTATCAATGATGCTTAATGTGCGTTTAGCAGCATCAGTTTCTAATAAAATACGATAAGATTCCTCAGTTGGTACACTGTCATCGGTGAGCGACATATAATGTCTTTTGTCAATCGCATCGGATGCATTTGAAATTAATTCTCTTAAAAATATTTCTTTGTGCGTGTAAATACTGTTTACCATCAAATTTAATAAACGCTGTGATTCTGTTTTAAATTTTAATGTTTTTGGCATGTTATTCCTCCTTTATCACTCATTATTATAGAGTGCTAATAGCGTGTTGTCAAGTGTCATAAACCAGATATTTTCAAGGCTTTAAATCTGATAAAAAAATCACGAAACCGTGTCGAATATTTTTATGGTACAATAGAAGTGAAGAAGGTGATGCTTATGAAACAAAACATTAATTTTAAACTGGTCGAAAGTCGCTTATCTGAGGTCCGCTTTAAGTCACTTAAACCAATTGATGGAAAACTTTCTATGAAAATTGACGATTTGATTGAACCCACTGAAATTCATGATGGTGGCTTTACCTTGATGTTTTCTCGTCATGTGCATTTAGACCCTGAGTCAATGTTTGATATTTTGGTCTCATTTGAGGTGCGATGTGTGTTTGATCAAGTCGCTAAAGACTTTTTTTCAAGTAGACCAAATGACATCAAACCGTTCATCGAAAAAAGTAAAGAAACAATTGTTCGAAAAAAAAATATTGGCAACCAAGCGTCTTTACTGATTGGGCAACTCACCGCCTTTCAAGGCATGAACCCAGTGATTTTACCGCCCTATAAGGAAGCCATAAAAAACAAGCCTGCTTAAAAAATACACCGTTCATTTTCAGTGAACGGTGTATTCATTATTATTCGGTGATTACCGCTTGTATCACAGCATCATAACTTGGATGCTTGCTCACGTCATCTAAATATTCTAAATAGATTATTTCGCGGTTTTCATTTAAGACAAACACTGCACGTGTTTGTAAGCGATGGGTTTGAATTAAAGTCCCGTATTGCATCGCAAAATCTAAGTCTTTATGATCGCTGAGGGTAATAATGTGTTCTAGTCCTGCACTGGCACACCAGCGTTGTTGTGCAAAAGGTAAATCATTTGATACTGTTAAAACAACCAAATCATCGATTTGATTGAGCGTTTCATTGAACTTTCTAGTTTGTGCATCACACACACCCGTGTCGAGTGATGGCACCACACTAATTACGATAGTTTTTTCATGATAGTCAGTGAGTGATTTTGGTGCTAAGTTACGGTCAATTGCTGAGAAATTCGGGGCTATATTACCAACCGATTGCGCTTGACCAGTTAGTTTGAGATAATTGTCGCCAAATTTTACTTTCATAGATATCGCCTCCATCTATATTATAACACCGATGTTTATTGATGCCATCACGCATGCACAAATTTTCATCATGTTCTCGTGACAAAATTGTGTTTGTTTTTTTCGCTTATTTTTGCTAAAATAAGTTGTTACTAAAAGGGTAAGCACAACGAAAGGGGAGCATTTATGTGCGGCATCGTCGGTTACATTGGTGATTTACAGGCAAAAAGCATTGTCTTAAAGGGATTAAAACAACTTGAATATCGAGGTTATGATTCTGCAGGCATTGCCTTAATGCAAGAAGACACATTGCAACACACTATTTTTAAAGACATAGGGAGGGTATCTCATTTGGCGTCGCTGGTTGATTCTGTTAGCGATGCACGTCTTGGGATTGGTCACACACGCTGGGCAACACATGGGCCAGTGACACAAGCAAACGCTCATCCACATCAGTCGAGAAATGGGCGTTTTTTGGTCGTTCATAACGGTGTTATTGAAAACTATAAACAGTTGATTAAAGACTATTTAAATGATGAGGTTTTAAAAAGTCAAACCGATTCAGAAGTGATTGTGAACTTGATTGCGCTGTTTGCAAAAACCAATCCTGTGCCGATTGCAATTTTAAAAACATTAAACCTTTTAGAAGGTTCTTATGCATTATTGATTCTTGACCAAGACAATCCAACGGTACTTTATGGGGCAAAACATAAAAGTCCTTTACTGCTTGGCAAATGTCCAAAGGGACATATTTTAGCTTCTGACATGCTTGCAATGTGTGAAGAAGCCACACATTTTTATGCGATTCCAGATCAAACGCTTCTTACATTGTCTGAACAACATGTGGATTTATCAAATCTTGAAGGCGAGAGTTTAACTTTAACTTATGAACACTTAGAAATGGATGCACTTCAGTGTGATTTGGGTAATCATCCCCATTACATGCTTAAAGAAATCTATGAACAACCGACTGTGATTAGACGGATTGTTGAAAAGTATTATGAAGAATCGTTACTTTCTGATGAGTTTATTCAAAAAATTAAGGCTGCCGAAAGACTTTATATTCTGGCCGCAGGGACAAGTTTAAATGCTGGTTATATTGGCAAGGTTTTAATTGAACGTTTGGCAAATATCCCAGTTGAAGTGCATATTGCCAGTGAGTTTGCTTATCATCCACCGCTTTTGGTCAAAAAACCAGTATTTATAATGATTTCACAAAGTGGTGAGACAGCTGATTTGCGTGCGTGTTTAATTAACATAAAAAAATTGGGTTTTCCAATTTTCACGATTACCAATGTTAAAACGTCGACATTGGCTCGGGAAGCCGATGATTTCTTAGAAATATTTGCTGGGCCAGAAATCGCTGTTGCCTCAACGAAAGCATATACAGCACAAATCGCTGTGCTTGCGATTCTTTCAGAAGCCTTAGGGCATCATTATGATATGCGTAGTAAACTCGCGCAAGTGGCACAATCGATGGACTATTTTTTAAGTCAAGCCAGCCATGTTCAAAACCTTGTTAAAATGCTTTTAACAAAGCGTAATGCGTTTTATATTGGACGTGGATTAGATTACTTTGTTTGTCTTGAGGCCGCCTTAAAACTTAAAGAAATATCATACATTCAAACCGAAGGTTTTGCGGCGGGTGAACTCAAACATGGTACGATTGCCTTAATTGAAAAAGATACCCCGGTGATTGCCATCATTTCTAGTTTAAGCATTGCCGCAAACACTGAAAGTAATTTACAAGAAGTCAAAGCACGTGGGGCAAAAGCACTGGTGATTGCAACCGATGATTTAAATCTTAGTGATGTCGATATCGTACTGAATCATGTGGACGCTTTATTAACACCAATGGTAACGGTGTTACCGGCACAAATGATTGCTTACTATGCTGCGCACATGCTTGGTTATGATATTGATAAACCGCGTAATTTAGCTAAAAGTGTTACCGTCGAATAACAACAAGAAGGTAGGGATAACGATGGCGAAATATTTTGGAACTGATGGTATACGCGGTGTTTTTGGCGAGACCATCACACCCGTGATGGCCTATCAAGTGGGGCAAAGCTTAAAATCTGTTTTTAACTGTGACACCGTATACATTGGTAGAGACACAAGACAGTCGGGTGAAACACTTCATGACAGCTTAGCAAAAGGGGCAATGAGCCAAGGAATGTCTGTTTATGATGCCGGGATTTCATCAACACCGATGATGGCACATTACTCAGCAAAACAGTCGGTTTTAGCGATTATGATTACGGCATCACATAATCCGTATCTTGACAATGGGATTAAATTGTTTAATCACGGAAAGAAACTGACACTAGATGAAGAGTTATCGATTGAATCGTTCATTGATAATGCTTTGTTAGACGCTGTGAGTCAACAAGGTAGTCACTTTAAAACAGATGATATCACCGAACATTATATGCAGTTATATGGTTCTTTTTCATTCGCAAAGACACCGTTTAAGGTTGTCATTGATACTGCCCATGGGGCAACCTATAAAATTGCCAGTGCCATCCTTAGTGATTATGTCGAAAGTTTGGTCATTACTGGCAATCAACCCAATGGTGAAAACATCAATTTCGCCTGCGGTTCTACGCATCTTGAAGCGATTCAAAAACTAATGATTAGTCATCCCTCGTGTACGCTTGGATTCAGTTTTGATGGCGATGGTGATCGAGTGATTGCTGTGGATCAAAATGGCAATGTCATTGACGGTGATTTAATGATTTATGTGATTGCACGTTACTTAAAATCATTAAACCGTTTAAATAAAAACACCGTGGTCTTAACGGTGATGAGTAATCCAGGTATTATCAAAGCTTTAAACGCTGATAAAATCGATGTTATCTTAACGGATGTCGGGGATAAATATGTCGCAGAAACAATGCGTAATCATCAGTTATCACTGGGTGGTGAAAACAGCGGGCACATTATTTTAAGTGATTATTTACACAGTGGAGATGGTGTCTTAAGCGCGGTCATTTTCATGCAAGCGTTAATGGTTTTAAAAATGGATTTGCCTGGATTATTAAACACCGTAAAACTGATGCCACAAAAAATGGTAAATGTTTATAATGTGAATGGTGATGTTATTACCCATGATGCCGTGTTAGAAGTAATTAATACAGTTAAAGCACGTTTCAACCATGAAGGTAAGGTGCTCTTAAGAAAAAGTGGTACCGAACCTGTGGTTCGAATTACACTTGCTTATGACAATGAAGTTATGCTTGATGAGATGATGACATTACTTAAAAATGCCATCGAAAATTATGGGAGGGATTCATGATGAAGTATTTCGCATTAGTACTGGCGGCCGGAAAAGGTACACGAATGAAAACCACATTGCCAAAATGTGTGTTTCCAATTCTTAAAAAACCGATGATTGAATACATTGTAGAAAGTATTGAGTCAAGCATCATTGATGAAACTGTGGTCGTTGTCGGCCATCAAAAAGAAGCGATTTTAGACCTTCTTGGTAATCGTGTGACCTATCAAACGCAAACCGAACAACTCGGGACTGGCCACGCGGCGTTATCTGCTAAAGAGGCTTTAGGAGCGCATAAAGGGGTATCGTTGATTTTACTTGGTGACATGCCTTTAATTAACCAAAAAATGATAGATAGAATAATCAAATACCATGTCAAAAACACCCATGATTTAACGGTTGTGAC
>SKFU01000065.1 GCA_007117835.1 Candidatus Izemoplasma sp.
ACGGCTTTAATGATGAATGGTAGATACGTTAATTTGGTGTCTTGTGCCGCCGCTAAAGCCTTTTGTGTCTGTCTAAACTGAACGAGTTCAGTCACATCAAATTCATCCATCACGGTGGTCGCAGGAATTAAGTGATTTGAGGTATTCATGGCTGTGACAATGCTTTTTCTTAATGTGCTTATTTTTTCGCGGCGAATGCCTGCTTTAACAGGTGTCACGCTACTCGGTTTGGTTGGGGTTTGAACCGGTGATGGTTTAGCTTCTTTAGGTGTCGCGTTATGAATGTCTATTTTCATCACGCGGCCTTGCGGTCCTGTCCCGACTATTTGGGTAATATCTAAGCCTTTGTCTTTGGCAAGTTTGCGCGCAACTGGGGTTGCCAATACTTTATCAGAAGTGTTTTGGGTGGTCGTGGTTTCATGTTCTGTGCTGGCTGCGATGACATCATCGCTGGCCTCAATTGAGCCCACCACACTCGCCGAGTCTTCTTTCTTTTTGGGTGTTTCAGTCGTTGCCTCAGGGGCGTCATCACCAATCAATGCCAGTGTTTCACCGACATGGATTGTTTCGCCAACTTCGGCACCACGTTTTTGTAAAATCCCTGATTCAGGCGCAGGAATTTCAGCGTTGACTTTATCGGTTTCAATTAAAACGATTGTGTCGCCTTCTTCAACGCGATCGCCCACGTCGAAAAACCATTTTAAAACTTGGCCTTCGTGAATCCCTTCGCCAATGTCTGCAAATTTAAAATCAATCATTGATTTCCCCCCTAAACTGCGTATTGTGCGAGTGTTTTTACTGCATGCACAATACGTTTTTCATCGACAGTGTGGTGATGTTCACCTTTGGGTAGTGGCACCGTAATATCATGACCGGACACACGGCTTGGTGGGGCCTCTAAATAAATAAAGGCTTCTTCATTCACGCGGCTAATAATTTCTGAGGCAATGCCTAAGGTTTTAACCGATTCTTGAACAACCAGTAATCGCCCAGTTTTTTTCACACTTTCAATGATCGTTTCTGAGTCCATCGGTGCAATGGTTCTTAAGTCGATAAGTTCAATATCAATATCGCCTTCAAGTGGCTTAATTGCTTTTTGTGTTTCTCTAAGCATTGCACCCCATGCGACAACGGTCATGTCTTTGCCTGGTTTAACGATTTTTGCTTTACCAATTTCTACGGTATATTCGTGTTCAGGAACTTCTTGTTTACCGGCACGGTAAATGCGTTTGGGTTCCATGAAAATCACCGGATCAGGATCCTTAATTGCGGCAGTCATTAGTCCTTTAGCGTCATAAGGTGTTGATGGGATGACGAGTTTTAGTCCAGGAATATGAGCAAACAATGTTTCTAAAGATTCACTGTGATGCTCAAGCGCACGTACGCCGCCACCATATGGCATTCTAACAACCATCCCTAGGCCATATTTTCCACGGGAACGGTTGCGCATGCGGGCAGCATGGGTAACCAATTGATTATACCCCGGAAAGACAAATCCAGAAAACTGAATCTCAGCCACAGGTTTTAAGCCATTGATTGCCATACCAATACTGGCACCAATAATTGCAGCCTCAGCGATTGGTGTATCAAAAACACGGCCTTCACCATATTTTTTTTGCAAGCCTGCAGTGACACGGAATACGCCACCTTCAAACCCAGCATCTTCACCAAAGACAACCACCGTTGGGTCTTTTTCCATTTGTTGATCTAACGCGTTATTAATGGCTTGTAATAAAGTCATTTCTGCCATATTATTTCGCCTCACTTTCTTTGAGGTATGCTTGATAAGCCTGTTTTTGTTTTTTTAATTCGTTGGGTAAGGTTGCATAAGTATAGTCAAAGACGTCATCAAGCGTGGGTGGCGTGCTTGCTTCAACGGTTTTAAATGTGTCGTTGACGGTTTTCTTTAGCACGGCTTGTAACGCTGTTTCCTTTTTTTCGCTCCAAAGTTTCTTGTTGATTAAGTAAGCCTTAAACCGAATCAGTGGGTCTTTTAGTTTCCATGCTTCAACCTCTTCATCTTTACGATAGATGGTTGGGTCATCACTGGTGGTGTGTGGGCCCAAACGGTAAGTGAACGCCTCAATCAGTGTTGGCCCTTCACCTTTAATCGCACGTTCTCTGGCTTCTTTAACCACAGCATACATTGCGAGTACATCGTTGCCATCAACTAAAATACCAGGAATACCGTAAGCAATCGCCTTTTGGGCAATCGTTTCAGACCGTGTTTGTTTGGCACGCGGTGTTGAAATCGCGTATTGATTGTTTTGGACGATGGCAATCATCGGCGCATCGTAAACTGCCGCAAAATTCATCGCTTCGTGGAATTCACCATGACTTGTGCCGCCATCACCGATATAAGTAATCGCCACTTGGTCTTTTTTCTGAAGTTTGGCCGCGTAAGCCAACCCCGCCGCATGACCAATTTGTGAACCAATTGGCACATTCACTGGTAATACATTAACGCCGTCATCAAATTTCGATCCCAGTTCATTACCGTACCAATATAGATAGGCTTGTTCAAGTGTGACGCCATGATAAAGCATGGCGGCCAACTCACGAAAAGCAGGCGATAACCAGTCTTGTTTTTTCAGCGCAGCCATTGGCCCAATTTGTGCGGCTTCTTGGCCTTGAACAGGGGCAAATGTTAACATGCGTCCTTGACGCTGATACTGCAATGCTTTAATGTCTGCATAGCGGACTAAAGCCATTGTTTTATACATCTTTAAAAGTGTTTCACCATCAATGGTTGGTTCAAATTCTTTGTTGACAACTTTTCCGTCTTTATCCAAAATTTGAAACATCTCATTTTTTAGCGGATTATACTGTTTTGAAATCATTGTTGTCCTCCTTAGTTATAATTATTACAAATAAACACCGTGAAAAAAAATAGTGTCCTTGTACCACACCTAAAGGATAACGTATAAGTCCATTTTTAACTGTCAATATGCTTTATTTTTTTGCGTTAATTAAAAGAGAAAGCATTATTCTGCTTTCTCTTTAATAATCCCTTTACGATACGCTTCAATCAGTTTTTCTAAATCATGTATTTGGGCTTTTAACTGCACGCCTTTGTCAATATCGTACATGAATGTTCGACGGGTGTTAATGTCTTCACTGTGGGTCATGGTAATGATGTCTTCTTCGGTGTCAATGAGTTGTTGGAAGTTGTCAAAGCGACTGTGTGACACTAGGAAAAAGGCATAGGAGTCAGAGATGAGTGAATAGCCCCCAATTTGTGTTTTTTTTACGTATTGTCGGCTCATCCCACCATCAATAAGATAAATCCGTTTATTGGCAATGACAACGGGTTCACCTTTGGTCACGTCATGTGGGACATGACCATTAATGATTTTACCTTTGTTTATATCCACATGAAATGATTTGAAAATTGTGTGCAACACCGTTTCTTCTGTCCTAAGTTGATCGTAGGGGTTTAATTTTTCTTGTTTGTATTTTGGATCACTCACAAAATATGATTCAAATGTTTTCATTGCATCTTTGGCAAATAACGGGCTGTATTTGCCTTGCCAAAGATAAATAAAGTAATCTAAAGATGGATTGTTTTTGTCGTAACGATGTAGGTATGCGTAACGAATTTTTTGTTCTAAAACGTCAAACAAGGTTTTACCTGAACAGGGTTGATGATCAATCTGGTGCTCGGCAAAACTGCCATCGTCGTTTAATGGTATCGCCGCATGAAATAAGAGCACTTGGTTCACAACAAGGTACATGCTGCCTTTTTGAAACAAATATTTGGCATGTTTTTGCAGCATTTCATTGTGCAAAAACAGTTGTCTTAATCGCTTCATAATATTTTCTTCTTCAGACGTTAATGCGTATGGGTCATCCGTAAAATTGACCGTCGGTAAATAGTGGTCTTTTAACAACACCAGTTTACCGTCAATTGCAATGGTGCCATTATCAGGGTTGATGTCGCTGAGTTTGAGTCGGTCATCAAGATTAAACTCGGGGTTTCTTTTAATCAAGTCGCGTTCGAGTTTAAACTGAATAACAGTGATTGCTTTATGCATTTTTGCGACGAACTGACGTTCGAACTGATCACCTTCAAGGGCATCCGTTTTTGGTTCAAATGAAAAGCAAGGATCACCCGCATACACCGTCGTTGCAAA